>NZ_JBSGFD010000115.1:0-27300 GCF_053603215.1 Kitasatospora sp. NPDC004240
CGCACACCGCGCTGCGGGCGGCCCACGCCGCGTACGAGGCCAGGTTCGGTCACGTGTTCGTGGTCTGCCTGGACGGCGTGGTCCCGGAGGAGATGATGAACAGCGCCGCCTTCATGCCGGAGGGCTTGTCACCCGCCCAGTTCTTGCAGGCGAGGTAGGCGCCCAGGCCGACGCCGATGACCCGGTCGGCGCCGATGCCGGCGTTCTCCAGCGCGGTGACGCCGCCCTGGACGTTCTCGTCGTTGCAGCCCCAGACCACCCAGTTCTTGACGCCCGGGTTGGCGGTGACGGTCGCGGCGACCTTGTCCTGGGCGCCGGTGGGGGTGTTGTCGGTGGCGACGTCGATGTTCTTCACCTGGGCGCCGGTCTCCGCGGCGAAGGCCTCCTTGGCGGCCTTGACCCGGTCGCCGCAGACGGTGACGTCCTGCTTCCAGGCGGAGACGGTGCGGGTCTCGGCGGCGTTCCAGCCGGCCTTCTTGAACTCCGCGGCCGCGCGCTTGCCCACCTCGGCGCCCATCTGCTGGCCGGAGAAGCCGATGCGGGAGACCAGGCCGTCCTTGGCGCAGGAGGCCGGGTCGGGGCCGGTGGCGCAGATCTGGTCGTCGGAGGTCAGCAGGGCCACCTTGGCGTCCTTGGCGGTCTGGACGACCTGCGGGCCGACGGCGGGGTCCGGGACGACGATGATGATGCCGTTGGTCTTCTGGGCGACGGCGGCCTGGACCTCGCTGATGGTCTTGTTGGCGTCGTTGCCGAGGTTGACGACCTTGAGGTCGATGCCCAGTTCGGCGGCCTTGGCCCTGGCGCCGGCGGCCTCGCCGACGAAATACTCCTGGTCGCCCTGCTTCTGCAGGTAGGTCAGCGAGATCTTGCCGCTCACCGGCGCCACCGAGGCGTCGCCGCCCTTGACGGATTCCTGACCGGTCGAGCAGGCGGTGGTCAGTCCGAGGGCGAGCAGCAGCCCCGTCGCGGCGACGGAACGGGTGGCGGTGCGGAACATGACAGCTCCTTCGAGCGGGCGCCGCGGTACAGCGCTGGTAGGGATTGTCGTGGGGACGGGTGGCGTCGGGTTCGACGGCCGACCGGGTGGCCGGGGGTTTCGGTGGGCTGTCCACGTCTGCGACGGTCCAGCCTCCCCAAGAATCAACATATTCAAACGGCTTGCAACGTATGAGATCCCCGCTGTGTGCTCGCCGTCAAGCAGGGAGCGGTAGCGAGATCACCTTGTGACCATTCGCGGGAAGCCGGGGCTGGCGGCCGGGAGGGGGCGCGTGTCGGCCGCCAATCGGGCCACTTCGTCACTATGCTGATCATTCATCAGATATGCCTAATAGGCGCGCGGGGCCACCACGGGGCCACCGCCCGCCTGCCCGACAGGCGAGTGAGCGCCTCATCGCCGCCCGAACCGCCCGCCCGTGGCGGGGAGGCCGGACACCGCGGGACGGAAGGGATCCGGCCGCCGACCGGCGACGCGTCAGAGCCGTTCCGGTGAGCACCGGTTGGTGATCACAGGTTGGCCGAGAAGAGGTGAGGACGGGACGCGGCCCGCGGGTCGCGTCCCACCGCGTCGACCCGGCCGATCGCCGGGGCCGGCACTCCGGGCGCTCGATTTCGTTTGATTCGGTCCGTTCATGTTCCGATCGCCTCCCGGAGGTCCCCCACGTGGCTTCGAAAGACCGCAGGAGCCGACACCGGCTCACCGGTGTCCTGACGTCCCTCGCACTCCTCGGCAGCGGCGGCACGCTCGCCGCCGGCGCCGTCCTCGGCCTCGGGATGGTGACGGCGGCCCCGGCCGCCGCCCTGCCCAACCGGCTGGCCCTCACCCCGCCGATGGGCTTCAACAACTGGAACTCCACCCGCTGCGGCCCGGAGTTCGGCGAGGACATGGTCAAGGCGATCGCCGACCTCTTCGTCACCCAGGGGCTCAGGGACGCCGGTTACACCTACGTCAACCTCGACGACTGCTGGGCCCTGCCCGAGCGCGACGGGAACGGCGACCTCGTCGCCGACCCGGCCCGCTTCCCCCACGGCATCAAGGCGGTCGCGGACCACGTCCATTCCAAGGGGCTGAAGTTCGGCGTCTACTCCAGCGCCGGCACCAGGACCTGCTCCGACATCGGGTTCCCCGGCTCCCTCGGGCACGAGCGGCAGGACGCCGCGCTCTGGGCCTCCTGGGGCGTCGACTACCTGAAGTACGACAACTGCCACAACGACGGCGTCGACGCCCGGACGCGCTACCAGGCCATGGGCGACGCCCTCCGGGCCACCGGCCGGACGATCGCGTACAGCATCTGCGAATGGGGCTACAACCGGCCCTGGACCTGGGCGCGGGAGACCGGCAACTCCTGGCGCACCACCGAGGACATCCTGGACTCCTGGTCCAGCATGATCGACATCGCCCACCAGAACCAGGCCCTCGCCCCGTACGCGGCCCCGGGCGCGTGGAACGACCCCGACATGCTGGAGGTCGGCAACGGCGGGATGACGGACACCGAGTACCGCACCCACTTCAGCCTCTGGGCCCAGATGGCCGCCCCGCTGCTGATCGGCACCGACCTGCGCGAGGCCACCCCCGCCACCCTCGGCATCCTCACCAACAAGGACGTCATCGCCGTCGACCAGGACCCCCTGGGCCGGCAGGGCACCGTCATCGCCGACGACGGCGGACTCGTGGTGATGAGCCGACCGCTCGCCGACGGCTCCCGCTCCCTCACGCTCACCAACGAGACCGACACCGAGCGGACCATGTCCACCACGGCCGCCGCGGCCGGCATCGGCGGCGCGCGCGAGTACACCGTCAAGGACCTGTGGAGCGGCGGTACGACCGCCGGATCCGACGGCACCATCAACGTCGTGGTGCCCCCGCACGGCACCGCGATGTACCGCGTCACGCCCAGCGAACCCACCGGCCCGCCCCCGGGCGCGCACCAGCTCGGCGACCTCGCCTGGACCTCGGCGGACAACACGGCGGGCCCGGTCGAGCGCAACCACAGCAACGGCGGCGCCGCCGCCGGGGACGGACGCCCGCTCACCGTCGCCGGTGTGACCCACCCGAGGGGCCTGGGAGTGGGCGCCGACTCCGACATCTCCTACCACCTCGGCCGCGCCTGCCGGAACCTGACCGTCGACGTGGGCGTCGACGACGAGACGACCACCGGGTCGGTGCGCTTCCGCGTCTACCGCGACGACGACGTGGTCGCCGACCAGGTCCGTCGCGCCGGACAACCCGCCCTGCGCCTCAGCTCCGACCTGACCGGCGCCGAGCGGCTGCGCATCGTGACGACCGGCCAAGGGGGCGACGCCCACGGCGACTGGGCCGGCCCCCGGCTCACCTGCGGCCCCGCCACCGACGCCGACGCCGAGGCCGCTCCCACCACCCGCGCCCTGACCGAGCTCCCCTGGAGCTTCACCAGTAACGCCTGGGGTCCGGTCGAGGTCGACCGCAGCAACGGCGAGCAGGCCACCGGAGACGGACGCCCGCTGACCGTCGGCGGCGAGGTCTACGCCACGGGCCTGGGCACCCACGCCGCGTCGTACGTCGTCTACGACCTCGGCGGCACCTGCACCTCGCTCACCACGGACGTCGGCATCGACGACGAGGTGGGAGCCACCGGATCGGCCCTCTTCCACATCTACGCCGACGGGGTGAAGGTCGCCGGGAGCGGCCGCCTCACCGGCGCCGACGGCCATGTGCGGCTGACCGCCCGCCTCGACGGCGCCAGGACACTCCTGCTCCACGTCACGGACGCCGACGACGGGGCCTTCAAGGACCACACCGACTGGGCCGCGCCCCGGCTGACCTGCTCCTGACCCGCTCCCCGGAGGCTCCTCACCCGGGCAACCGGGGGTCCACCGCACCCGGAACACCCCCGCGCCGGACCGGTACGGTCCGAGCCGCACACCGCCCGGTCGCACCGGCCCCGCCCGCCGCGACCGGGCGGGGCCGTTCCCGGAACGGCCCCGCGCCCGGCGACCCACCCACCCTCCTCGCGCCGCCGCCCGTCCTCTCACCTACGTGGATTCAGACCCTGGCCGCCTGTTGCAACCTGTTGAATCGCGTTTGATTGCGTTTGACTCATGGGCGTTGACCCGCCGCTCCCCGCCGAGACCGGCGCCGAACGCACACTCACCCGCGACGCCGCTACGACGGCCCCGCCCCTCGAAAGGCAGGCCGCGCGCGACCTGCCGAGCCCCGACCGCTCGATGCGGGCCCCGGAGACGGACCTGTCGTAGCCACATGATCACCTATGAGGTGACGCCCGGTCGGACGGGCCGGGCTGCCGGGGAAACGGAGTGCATGGTGAGGCGAGTGAGAACTGCCGCGGTGGCCTTGGCCGTTGTGGCGACGCAGTGGTGGCCGGCACAGACGGCGCAGGCCGCGGTCCCGGGGGCGTCGATCGTGCAGATCGTCGCGCACCAGGACGACGACCTGCTGTTCATGAGCCCCGATCTCTCCAACAGCATCCGGGCCGGTTACAAGGTGACCACCGTGTACGTGACGGCCGGGGAGGCCCAGAGGAGCGGCACCGTCGGCGAGAACCGCGATGCCGAGACCTACGCCGGGGCCCGGCAGGAGGGCATCCGGATCGCCTATGCCCGCATGGCCGACTGCAACGACTCCTGCTGGGTCAAGGACCCCGCTGACAAGCCTTACCGGCCGCTGGCGGGTGGTTCGGTCGTCGAGCGCTTCACCCTGCGGACCAACCCCTCGGTGCAGGTGGTCTTCCTCAGCCTCCCCGAGGCCGCCGACGCCAGGTACCTCGGCGGGAACGCCCTCCGACAGCTCTGGACCAGCCGTGACAGCCCGTCGCCACTCACGGCCGAGACGCTGGACATCGACCAGGACGACACCATCCCGGTACAGCACTACACCGGGAATCGGCTCATCGACACGCTGCGCGGCATCCTGACGGGACAGGGCGCGACCCTGGTCCGAATCCAGGACCCGGCCCCGGACTTCAGGCTGTGGGGTGCCGAGGAGGACCCGAACTCGCACGACCACATGGACCACACCAGTACCGCGTGGTTCGCCGACGCCGCCGTCGAATCCTATGCCTCGATAACCGGCCGGCGGGTGGCGGTCGAGCACTACCGCGACTACAACATCGCGAAATCCCCGCACAACCTCTCCTTCTCGGAGAAGACCGAGAAGTGGGACACCTTCAACGCCTATGCCGAGAAGGACGAGAGGATCGGCAAGAAGAAGGTGGAGAACAACAAGGAAATCGTCGTGGAGGAGCCCTACCCGCAGTGGCCCTCCCGGCAGTACATGCGCAACCAGCGGTCCACCCAGGCCGTCACCGCCGACCGGACCGGTGCCCTGCACGCCTTCGCGGTGGAGGGCGGATCGCTCTACGAGTGGGTCGAGAACGGGAGCAAGGTCTGGCAGGGCCCGATCTGGCAGGGCCGGCCGGGAGGACCGCTGGCGGCCGGTGTCACGGTGGCCCGTAACCAGGACGGGCGGCTGGAGGTGTTCGGGCAGCGCGCGGACACCGGAGTGATCGTCTCCTACGCGCAGAACACCCTCGGCGGTTGGACGTGGAACAGCCTCGGCAGCCCGAACACCGTCCTCGGCCCCGATGACAAACTCACCAATCCCGCCCTGCAGGTGAGCATGCCCGTCGTCGCCTCCAACGGTGACGGGCGCCTGCAGCTGTTCGTCCGCAACGGGGGCGGCGGAATCAGCAGCGCGTGGCAGCAGACGCCGAACGGGGGCTGGACCGACTGGGCCGACCTCCAGAAGAGCGGCGTCCAGGGCGCACCGGCGGCCTTCACCACCCAGGACGGCCGGATCGAGCTGTTCGCCGTCACCGTGGCGGACGCGAACTCCGCGGTGCTCCACTGGTACCAGCCCACCCCCAACGGCGCGCTCGTCCTCGACCCGAACTTCCCGTACGTCTCGCCGGCCAGTGGCATCAGCGTCGGGATGGACCCGGACGGCCGACTGGAGCTGTTCTACCGGCAGATAGCCCTGGCCGACAAGGAGGGCAACCTGGCGGACTCCTACACGATGAACCTCTTCCAGTTCTCCCCGGGCGGCTCGTGGGTCCGTGCCTCCGGGGCCGTCGGCGGCAAGCCGGACCAGGGCGGCAGTGGTGAGCCCGCCGTCGTGACCCCCGGGGCGGCCGTCCAGCAGCGGATGGTGGTGGCCGTGCGCAACCGCGGCGGCGGGGTCAGCGTCAGCAGGCAGGGCAGCACCGGGCAGTTCGGCGACTGGAGCGACCTGGGCGGCTTCATCGTCGGGGTGCCGGCCGCGGCCGTCGACCGGGACGGGCTCACCGACCTGGTCGCGCTCTTCCCGGACGGCCGGCTCCACCACAACCGGCAGCGCACCGACGGCTCGTTCAGCGGATGGACCCCGATGGGGACGTCCTGAGCCGGCGCCCGGCCGACAGCCCGGCCTCCTCGCCCGCCGCCGGCGCGGGCGAGGAGGCCGGTGTCGCTCGTTCCCTGTCCGCTACCGTCCGCCTCAGGCAGGCAGCCAGGACGGCCACCACGGCGGGACGTTGTCGGCCGGACAGAGCCCCGAATCACCGGGGTACCCGCTGGGCGTGCCCAGCAGCGCGAAGCACCCGACGGCCAGCACCGCGAGCGAGAGCAGCACCAGGGTCACCGGAATGATCCCCCGCCAGGCGATGGGCAGCCCGACCGTCGCCCGCCTCGCGCCCGCCCACACCGCCACCGCCCCGACCAGGCACAGCAGCTCCATGCCGGGCCACTCGACGAACGAGAACGCGAACCGGTGCTGCGGCTCCCAGGCCGCGTCACAGAAGCTCCGCGCCGACGCCACGAGGACGGCCGCCCCGTACCCACCGGCCAGGCCCAACACCCCGGCCCCGACCCCGGCGGCCCCCCGCAGGAAGGCCGGCCCCCGAACACCGGGCGCCCGCCCGGACCTTGCATCGACAGGGATGGTCATACGTCTTCGGACGCACACTGCACGACGACGGTTCTGCCGGCGAGACGATGGAGGCCGCCGGGCCGGGCACCGGGTTCGAAGGCCGGGTCAGAACCCCGCGGCCCCGTCGGCCTGGCCGGCGGACCACTTCAGCTCGACCTCCAGCTCGACCTCCCCCTCCCCCACCTCCACCTCGAACTCGGCCCACACCTCGTCGGGCACCCGCAGGCTGAGCGTCCCCGGGCCGAGCTCCAGCTCGGCCGTGCCGTTGTGCCGCAGGGCGGCGGCGATCGTCTCCAGCTGCGCGGCGGCCTCAAGGCGCGACAGGGTGCGCTTCTGCTCGAATTTGAGGTCCTTCACGGATTCCTCCGGTTCGGTCGGTCGGGCCCGTCCTCGGCCCGGTCCTCGACGTCGGCGTACGAAGTCGGCGTACGAGGTCGATCCTCGGCCTTCGCACCCGCCGCCGCACCTCGGCCGGGCGGATGGTGTGAAGGCGCCCCGCGGCACCGGCCGTGCCCGCCGTGCTCCTGCGGCCGGACCACCGGCCCCGGCAGCGGCGGGCCGCGTCACGAGGCGGGGCCGCGCTGGGGCGGGATGGCGCGGTCCTGCTGGAGGTCGAGGAGTTCACGGAACAGGCCGTCGGGGCGGTCGGCGAGTTCGTGCCAGGTGCCCGTCTGCACGATGGCGCCCTCGTGCAGCACGACGATGCGGTCGGCGAGGCGGGCGTTGGCCAGGTTGTGGGTGACCAGCACGGTGATCCGGCCGGGGGCGAAGCCGCGCAGCGCGTGCAGGATCCGGTGCTCGGCGCGGGGGTCGAGGTCGGAGGTCGGCTCGTCCAGGATCAGCAGGCCCGGGTGGCGTTCGGTGCGGTAGAAGGCGCGGGCCACGGCGGCGCGCTGCCAGCCGCCGCCGGACAGCTCGGCGCCGCCGAGCCAGCCCTGGGCGAGCAGGGTGCGCCAGCCGGAGCGCAGCCGGGCGACGGTCTCGTCGAAGCCGGTGAGCCCGGCGGCGGCCCGTACGGCGGCGTCCGGGTCGCCGTCGTGGTGGCCGAGGTGGATGTTCTCGGTGGCCGGGAGCGGCCAGCGGGCGAACTCCTGGGGGACGCGGGCCACCCGCGTCCACAGTCCCTCGGCGTCCAGGTCGGCGACCGGCACGCCGTCCCAGGTGAGGCTGCCTCCGCCGTCCTGCGGCAGGTAGAGGCCGGCCAGCAGCTTCAGCAGCGTGGACTTCCCGCTGCCGTTCTGGCCGATCACCGCGACGACCTCCCCGACGCGCAGGGTCAGGTCGACGCCGCGCAGCGCCGGCTCCTGCTGCTCCCCCGGGTAGACGTACGTGAGCGCGCGGGCCTCGATGGTCGTCGGCGCCGGCGGGACGACGACGCCGCGGCGGATCCGGTACCCGCCCGCCTCGTCGAGGAAGGCGAAGAAGTCGTCCAGGTACAGGCCCATCCGGTACAGCCGGGCGCCGTTGCCGACCATGCCCTGGACGCCGGCGGTGGCGGTGCGCAGCGCGAACGTGGCGGCGCCGGCCGCGGCGAGGTCGATCCGGCCGCTGGAGACGAGGTACAACAGGGTGCCCCAGATCAGGATGGAGCCGGCGCCGGTGCCCAGCGCGGCGACCAGGGAGACGCGGGCGGCATCCCGGGTGGCCCGGTCGGTGATCGCGGTGATCCGGGCCTCGGTGTGCCGGTACTTCGCCATCATGAACGGGGTGACCTGGTCGGAACGGACCTGGTCGGCCCGCGCCTTGTCGATCAGGAACCAGCGGAAGATCCGCAGGGCCACCCGCTCCTCGCCGGTGGTGACGGAGGCGAGGTAGTGGATGCGGGCGGTGCGGACGGCGGCGATGCCGGTGGGCACCGAGCCGAGCAGCAGGAACGGGACGAGCCAGGGGTGCAGGGTCGCGAGGACCGAGGCCGCGGCGAGCAGGGAGACGGTGGAGGCGATCACGTCCTGGGCGTTGGTGAGCAGGTCGGGGGTGGTCGCGGCACCGCGGTCCGCGGACTCCCAGCGCTCGTTGAACGCCGGTTCGTCGTACGCCCGGAGCTCGGCGGCGCAGCCGGCGGCGAGCAGGGCGAGGTCGGCCTCCCGGTTGATGCGGGGCGCGACCCGGCCGGCGAGAGCGGAGACGGCGATGCCGAGGACGGCGCGCAGCCCGGTCGACACGGCGAGGACGGCCAGGTACGGGGACGCGTCGGCAAGGTGGTCGGTGACGGGGCCGGGCACGAGGAGCGCGTCGAGGGTGCCGGCGGTGACGTAGAGGGCGATGGCGCCGAAGACGCCGGACAGCGCCTGGCAGACGAGCAGGAGGGCGGTGGCGCGGGCGTCGGCGGCCCAGGCGAGGGCGAGGGCGCGGCGGACGAGTTGCGGCATGCGGCGCAGCATGGCGCCGGTGGAGACCGACTCGCCGGCCTCGACGCGCTTGTCGCCGATGATGCGGGCGCGGAACTCCTCGTCGTGCTCGGCGGGTTCGGGAGTGGGTGGCTGCTGCTCGAAGGCGGGTGGCTGCTTGTCGGGGGTGGGTGGCTGCTTGTCGGAGGCAGGTGGCTGCTGTTCGGGGTGGCTGGGCCTGTGGACGGTCATGGGGCTCCTTGGATCAGCGGTCGCGGTACGGGCACGGCGGATCAGCGAGCGGGTGCGCCCGGCAGGGGCGCGTACGAGCGGCCGGGGGCGTGCGCGACGTGCAGGACGCCGGTCGGCGGCCTGCCGGGAACGGGAAATCGCGGGTGCGGCCCCGATCCTGTCAGTGGCCGGGCGGGGGTCTCGGCGTGTCGTCGTCCTCCTCACTCGATTCGGGTAAATCGGTGTCGTGGTCGGCGAGTTGCTGGCTGTGGATCACCCGGGTCGTCCCGGCTCCGGTCAAGTCTGCGGGGCGCGGGCCGACGAATGGTCACAAAGCCCGACGGTGTGACGATCCGAAGGACGTGCGCGGGCGGCCCCGGTCACCGCCACCGGTCGCCCGGCGCAACGGGGAGCGCCGCCCCGGAGCTGTTCCGGGGCGGCGCTCTGCGACTGTCAGCGGTTCACCGGGGATCGCCGAGGCCGGGGAGTCGGCGCTCGGTGCGCAGCGGCGAGAAGAAGACCGGCACCCAGACCACGGCCAGTCCGGCCGCGCCGACCCACAGGGCGGCCCGGATGGAGACGAGTTCGGCCAGCAGACCGGCCAGCGCCGCGCCGACCGCGAGTGAGCCGGTCAGCAGGACCCGCATGGTGGCGTTCATCCGGCCGAGCAGGTGGTCCGGAGTCACGCTCTGGCGGAAGCTGACCTTGATCACGTTGTCGACGCCGACCTTGAATGTGGTGATCAGCCAGGCCCCGGCGGCCAGCCAGAGGCCCGGCCCCCGATCGACCAGCGCCACCAGGACGCCGAACGGTGCGACGGCGAGGCCCATCAGCCACAGCACCCGGCCCGCGCCCAACCGGCGGGCCAGCCACCGGGCCGAGAGGGAACCGAGGAACACACCGAGCCCGCCGACGGCGAAGTACAGGCCGATGACGCCGTCGGAGAGCCCGAGCTCCCGGGCGAACAGGACGGGCAGCATGGTCTGGCAGAGCTGGATGGACAGGTTCGTCAGCGCCCCGGCGAGCGCGACGGCGCGCAGGACCGGATGCCCGAGGACGAAGCGCAGGCCCTCCTTGATCTCACCGGAGAGGCGCACGCCGTGCGAGCGCCCCGGCTCCCGGTCCGCCTCGGGCCGGCGGATCCGCAGCAGCAGGGCCGCCGACCCCAGATAGCTGACCGCGTCCACGACGACGGCCGCCGGGGCGGACAGCAGCGCCACCAGAAACCCGCCCGCGCTCCGCCCGCCGACCAGGGTGAGCGCGTCCACCGTCACCAGGTGGGCGTTGGCCTGGGTGAGGTGCCGCCGTCCGACCAGATCGGGCAGGTGGCTCAGCGCGGCCACGTCGAAGAGCACCGTGGCGGCGCCCGCCGACAGGACGACCAGATACAGCTGTTGGATCGTCAGGACGCCCAGCAGCCAGGCCGCCGGGACCGAACCGAAGAGCACCGCCCGGACCAGATCCGCGGCGATCATCAGGGGCCGCTTCCGCAGCCGGTCCACCCAGGCCCCGGCCGGCAGGCCGATCAGCAGGACGGACAGCGTGCTCAGCGTCGCCAGCAGACCGACCTGCCCGGCCGAACTGTCCAGGGCCACCACGGCCGTCAGCGGGATCGCCAGGGATCCCACCGAGGTGCCGAGTTTGCTCACGGCGGTCGCGCCGATGAAGAGCCGGAAGCCGCGGTCGAGGAGGACCGAACGCGGCGGCCCGGGTGTGGGGTCGGCCGTGTCCGGCCGACGGGTGAGATCGGTCGATGTCATGGGAGGAGCCTCTTGCCGGCGGCGCCGACCGGGCCATGAATTTAGGCTGTACTGAATCCTGGCCCGCCGGGCCGCCGGATTCCTCCTCCGTGGAAGGGCATGCACCGTGCTGGACCTGGCGTTCTCCGTCCGCGACCTGGCCCGCACCCGGTTCGCCCTGTCGCCGCTGTGGGAGGTGGTGGCCAGCGTCAGGGTGCTGAAGCACCCGGCCGAGCACCCGCTGCACCGACCGTGGAGCGAAGTGGCCCGCCGGCGGTTGGCCGCCTCGGGGCTGGACTGGGGCCTGCTCGCCGACCTCGTCCCGCAACCGCCCTACGCCATACCGGTGTTCATCGCGCCGCCACCGACCGCCCCGGTCGCCGACCTGGGACTCGAACTCACCGTCCTGCGGGCCACCCCGCCGGAGCAGGTCCGGTCCGGCCTCGGCGGGCAGCGCGCCCCGCGCTCCGAACGGATCGACCGGCTGCGCGAGGACCCGCACCGCGGTCTCGCCGAACTCGCCGACACCGTCGAGGCGTACTGGGAGACCGCACTCGCGCCGTACTGGCCGCGGATGCGCTCCCTCCTGGAGGGCGACGTGCTCCGGCGGGCCCGGCTGTTCGCCGAACACGGAGCGCAGCACCTGCTCAACGACCTGGGCTCCAGCGTCACTTGGGACGACGACACGCTGTACGTCGGCCACCACTACGCCCGTGGCAGCCGCCGGCTCGGCGGGCGCGGACTCCTGCTCGTCCCGTCGGTGTTCGTCTGGCCGCAGGTCTTCTCCGTCATCAGCCCGAACTGGCAGCCCACGCTGCGCTATCCGCCCCGCGGCGTGGCCACCCTCTGGGAGCGCCGCAGCCAACTCCCACACGCCCTCGCCTCCGTGATCGGCCTCTCCCGCGCCCGTCTGCTCGCCGAGCTCGACACGCCCGCCTCCACGACCGACCTGGCCGGCCGCACCGACCTCACCCCCGGCGGCGTCTCCCAGCACCTGGCCGCCCTCCGCTCCGCCGGCCTGGTCGACGCCCACCGCACCGGCCGCTACGTCCTCTACGCCCGCACCGAGGCCGCCGAGGTCCTCCTCACCGCCGCAGACACCCGGGGCGGCGCGGGCACGCCCTCACCGGGCTGAGGCCTGCGGCTCAGGCCTCCGGTGGGCGTACCCAGGGGGCGAGGCGTTCGCCGGGGGCCAGGTTGTCGCGCCAGTAGCGGTAGACGGTTCCCTGGACGATGTCGAGCCCGCCGGCGGCGATGAGGCCGGAGGCGGGATCGGGGCCGCCGCCGTCCGACTCGAAGGCGACCAGCACCGCGGGGGTCTCGCCGAGTTGTCGGGAGACGGTCCGGCGCTCCTCCGGGGTCGGATCGCGGAAGACCGGGTCCTGGAAGGCCACCGGGCAGGTGACATGGAGCGGATCGGTGAAGACCAGTTCCAGGCCGTGGTGGTACGTCAGGTCGTAACCCGCGCCCAGGCGCAGCCGGCCGGCGTTCCACTCGACGACGTCCCAGTCCCACCAGGAGCCCTCGGGAAGGAGGATCACGGGCCTGCCTCCTGGGTTCGGACGGTCGGGCGGTTCCACCGGAACTGTTCGTCGGGCTCGTCCCGGCGTTCCAGTACGCCCGCTGCCGCCAGGCAAAGCAGGATGTCGTGCAGGGCGTCGCCCAGTGGGTTGGCCGTCCAGAAGACGCTTTTGACGTGTGGGAACGTCTCGGACTCGGGGAAGACGCCCAGGGCCCGGCCGACGTGGAAGGCGGCGCCGTCCCAGTCGGTCCAGTCGGCCAGCTCGGTGGAGAGATCCATCATGGGAACCGATCCTGCCACCGACCGAGGACGCGTCAGCCGACCGGGCGGGGCTGGTGGCGGGACTCGCGGGTCCAGGAGGCGAGCAGGCGCAGGGCGGCGTCGGAGGGGCTGCCCTGGCGGGCGGTGTGGGCGATCAGGGCCTGGTCGGGGTCGTCGGGCAGGCGCAGGGTCTCGAAGTCGAGGTCGAGGGTGCCGACGACCGGGTGGTGGTAGACGTAGTGGCCGTGGGTCTTGTCCTTGAGGCCGTGCTCGTCCCAGATGGCGCGGAACTCGGGGCTGGAGTGCGAGAGTTCGGCGACCAGGGCGGCCGTGCCCCGGTCGCCGGGGCGGCGGGCCGCGTCGAGGCGCAGGTACCCGGCGACGTCCCGGGCCTTGGCCGGCCAGTCGGCGTACAGGCCGCGGACGCCCTCGTCCAGGAAGACCAGGCGGGCGAGGTTGCGGTCCTGGGGCGGCAGGGCGCCGAAGTCGGTGATCAGGGCCGCCGCGAGTTCGTTCCAGGCCAGCACCCGGGTGTCGCGTCCGACGATGTACGCCGGCACGTCCGTGCTCGCGTCCAGCAGCCGGCGCAGGCCCACGCGTACCCGCTGCGGCTGCTCCGGCGCCTCGGCCTCCTCGTCGTCGCCGACCTCGTTCGCGGGCCAGGGCCGGGCCAGGCGGTGCAGGTGTTCGCGCTCCACCGGGCCGAGGCGCAGGGCGCGGGCCACCGCGTCGAGGACGGACTCGGAGAAGTGCAGGGTGCGGCCCTGCTCCAGCCGGACGTAGTGGTCGACGCTCACCCCGGCGAGCAGGGCCAGTTCCTCGCGGCGCAGGCCCGGCACCCGGCGCAGCCCGCCGTGGGCGGGAAGGCCCAGGTCCTCGGGGCGCAGCCGCGCGCGGCGTGACTGCAGGAAGGCACCCAGTTCGGCACGTCGGTCCAAGGCCATGCGGCGAGTCTCCCAGACCTTCGGGTGCCGGTGCCTGGTCACGGGGTGACCAGGCACCGGCCGCCACTGGGTGGCCGCGCTCCGGGCGGCCAGGGTGGAGGGCGGGCCCGCCGCTCATCCGGGGAGGGGCCCGTCCATCGACTTCCGGAGGCATCGCCCATGACCGTCACTTCGTCTCACCTGGTCCCGCTCGGTGACAGCGGACTGCACATCAGCCGGGTGGGGTTCGGCACCTGGGCCGTCGCCGGCAACGGCTGGCGCTTCGGCTGGGGTGCCACCGATGACGCCGAGTCGGTGGCCGCGATCCGTACCGCGGTGGAGGCGGGGGTGAACTGGATCGACACCGCCCCCGCGTACGGGCTCGGCCACGCCGAGGAGCTCGTGGCCCGGGCCGTCGCCGGCCTGTCCGAGGCCGACCGGCCGCTGCTGTTCACCAAGGTCGGGCTGGTCCGGGACCCGGCCGACCCGCAGGGCGCCCTGCGGCGGATCATGGAACCGGCCAGTGTGCGCCGCGAGTTGGAGGACTCGCTGCGCCGCCTGCGCGTGGACCACATCGACCTCTACCAGGTGCACTGGCCGGCCACCGGCACGCCGCTGGAGACCGCCGGGGACGGCTCCGCGCCCGCCGGGGCGCAGGCCACCCCGCTGGAGGAGTACTGGCAGCTGATGGCCGAGCTCAAGGCCGAGGGCAAGATCCGCGCGATCGGTCTGTCCAACCACGGCCCGGAGCTGCTGGACGCCGCCGAACGCGTCGCGCACGTCGACGTCATCCAGCCGCCGTTCTCGGCCCTCAACCGCGGCGCCGCGCCCGAGGTCGCCTGGGCGCACGGGCACGGTACCGGTGTCATCGCCTACTCCCCGTTGCAGTCGGGCCTGCTCACGGGCACCTTCTCGGCCGCCCGCGCCGCCGCCCTGCCGGCGGACGACTGGCGCCGTACCCACCCGGACTTCACCACCGGCCTGGCCGCCAACCTCCGGATCGCGCAGACGCTGCGGCCGATCGCGGCACGGCACCGGGCGACCGTGACCGAGGTCGCGATCGCCTGGGTGCTGGCGTGGCCGGGTGTGACGGGCGCGATCGTCGGCGCCCGCACCCCGGCCCAGGTCGAGCAGTGGGCGCGGGCGGGCGACCTGCGGCTGGACGCGCAGGACGTGGAGGAGATCGGCGCCGCCCTCGTCGCCACCGGGGCCGGCACCGGGCCGGCCCGCCCCTGAGCGCTCCTGACGGGGCCGGGCCCGAGGGGTGTCAGGAGGTCAGTGCCGCGAACTCCGCGTCGGCGCGCTCGGTGACCAGGGCGAGGACGCGGCCGGCGGCGGCGAGGTCCTCGGCGGGTATGTCGCCCCAGATCCGGGCGGAGACGGGGGCGGTCTCGGCGGCGATGGTGGCGAGCCGCTCGCGTCCCGCGTCGGTGGGGCGGAGGTCGGCGCCCTCCTCGACGAGCAGCTTCTCGGCCAGCAGCTCGTCGAGGGTGGCGCGGATGTCGGCCGGGTCGGCCTTGAGGGAGGCCCGGGCCTGGGCGACCAGCTGGTCGGCGGTCTGCGGGCCGTCGGCGGTGACGGCGGCCCGCAGGACGATCTGCTGCTGGAACGTGACGCCGTGCCGGGCCAGGACGACCTCCAGGACGCCACGGGCGGCGTAGTGGGCCAGGCCGAGGGCGCGGGCGTCGGCGAGGGGCGCGGCGGCGGAGGAGGTGGAGGCAGCGGAGGTGGTCATGATGATGTCCCCTGATTTCCCTGGTCGTTCTTCGCGAATGCGGAGGCGCTTGCAGATGGTGCGAGAGGTACGTCGAGCAGGGCGGTCAGCTCGTCGGTGAGCGCCCGGGTGCGTGGCGCGTCCAGGCCGCCGAGCGGCTCCAGCAGTTGCTGGAGCAGGTCCTGGACCACCGCGACGGCCCGGGCCGTGACGGCCTGTCCCTCCTCGGTGAGGGCCAGTTGTACGGCGCGCGGGTCGCGGGGGTCGCGGGTGCGCTCGATCAGGCCGGCCGACTCCAGTGCGCGGGCCAGCTTGGAGACGTACAGCGCCTCCAGGCCGGTGTGGTCGGCGAGCCGGCGTTGGCTGGGCCGCTCACCGGCGCGCTGCATGCCGTGCAGTGACGCGACGACCGAGTACTGCGCGTGGGTGAGACCCAGCGGGGCCACCGCGCGGTCCACCGCGACCCGCCACTTGTTGGCGAGCCGCCACACCAGAAAGCCGGGTGTCGGGCCCGGGGTTCCCTTGCTCATGGCAAATAGAGTACATGGCGACTATGTCCATGGCTACTATTTTCCGCGACGCCGGCCCCAACGCCGGCCCCGACCGCAACCCCGACCCTTGACCGCGCCGCCGGAGGGCCGTCGGAGGGCCGCCCGCTACAGGTGGTGACCGCCGGGCCCGGGGTCGACAATGGAAGGCGACGCCACGGCACGAGGGGGCTGACCGCACTGCGGAGCCCGGGCCGGAGGGACGAGGTGGAGGACGAGGAACCGAGCGGACGACAGGAGCAGGCGGCCGTACAGCAGATGGGGTACCGCCTGCACCAGCGCTTCGACAAGGTGGTGGGGGCCACCGAGGTCGACCATGCGATCGAACGGGCACTGCGCAATTTCGACGGTGCACGTGTCCGTTCGTTCATCCCGATCCTCGCCGAGCGCCGGGCCGCCGACGACCTCCGCGCCGCGGCGGCGCTCGGTCCGGTGCGGCGGGCGGTGGACGGGTTCCCGGAGGGCGGCGACCGGCCCGAGCTGGAGATGACGCCGTAGCGCGACTCACGCGACCGGGACCAGGCGCACCCGGAACCACCCGGACGGGAACGAGCAGCCCGTACGCGGGGTGGGTGAGCCGGTGACCGGATCGGTCCGGATCGGGGCGTGATGGTGCCTTCGGCCGGCGGCCGGCGGGCGCGAGGATCGAGGTATGAACAGCGCACTCGTCGTCATCGACGTCCAGGAGTCCTTCCGCCGGCTCGACAACTGGGCCACCGTGTCCGACCCGAAGATCGCCGAGAAGGTCGACCGGCTCGTCCGGGACGCCCGGGCCAAGGGCCACCTGGTGGTCTGGGTCCTGCACCACGAGCCGGACACCGGCAACCCCTTCGATCCGGCGAGCGGCCACGTCCGCCCGATCGAGGGGCTGGAGCCGGCCGCCGGGGAGCCCGTCCTCGCGAAGACCTCGCACAACGCCTTCACCACCACCAACCTGCAGCAGCAGCTCACCCAGCGGGGCATCGGCGAGGTGGTGATCTGCGGCATCAGGACCGAGCAGTGCTGCGAGACCACCGCCCGGGTCGCCTCCGACCTCGGCTACCGGGTGGTCTTCGCGATCGACGCGACCGCCACGCACCCGATCCCCCACCGCGACGCCCCGGCCGGCCGCGGGCCTGCCGAGATCCTGGCCGACCCGCGTACCCTCGGCACCGACGAGATCATCGCCCGCACCGAGTACGCGCTGGCCGGCCGGTTCGCCCGGATCGCCACCGTGGACGAGCTGACCGCGGGAATCGAGAAGGGCTGACCGGATCGTGAGCAAGGTCGTCTTCCTGCTCGTCCCGGGGCTGCACCTGCTGGACCTCGCCGGGCCCGCCCAGGTGTTCTCCGAGGCCGCCGACCTCGGTCTGGACTACGAGATCGGCCACGTCGCCGAGCAGGAGGACGTCCCGACCGCCCAGGGCGTGACGCTGCGCGCCGACACCCGGTGGCCGCGGCTCACGGCGGACGACCTGGTCCTGGTCCCCGGCTGGCGGGCCCCACGGCTGCGGGACACCGGGGAGATCGGCGCCGGTGCGCTGGACCGGCTGGCCGCGCACCACGCGGCGGGCGGCACGGTCGCCAGCGTCTGCGCGGGCGCCGGGGCGCTCGGCCGCGCCGGGCTGCTGGACGGCCGCCGCTGCACCACCCACCACGCGCTCCAGGACGAGCTGGCGCGGCTACACCCGCGGGCGCACGTCGTCCGGGACGTGCTGTACGTGGTCGACGACCGGGTGGTGACCTCGGCGGGCATCGCCAGCGGCATCGACCTCGCCCTGCACCTGATCGCGGTCCGGCACGGCCCGGCCGCCGCGGCGCGGGTGGCCCGGGCGATGGTCGTGTACGCCCGCCGCAACGGGGACGAGCGGCAGTCCAGCGCGATGCTGCGCCACCGGGCCCACGTCAGCGACGCGGTGCACCGGGCGCAGGACCTGATCGACGCCCGCTTCGCCGAGGGCCTGGCCCTGGCGGAGCTGGCCCGCGCGGTCGGGGTCAGCGAGCGCACGCTGACCCGGCGCTTCGACGCGGCCACCGGGCTCAGCCCGCTCCGGTACCAGCAGGAGCTGCGCCTGGAACGGGCCGAGCACCTGATCGCCCAGGGCGCCACGACGGAGTCCGCGGCGCTGGCGGTGGGATTCCAGGACGCCCGGATGCTGCGCCGCCTACGGGCCCGCGCCCGGGCGGCCTGAGGACCCCGCCGCCCGTCACACCACGGCCACGGCTCACTGCCGGCCGAGCGCCATCCACTTCCCCGGGTTCTCCAGCGGCGCGAACCCGACCTTGGCGTACACGTCGTGCGCGTCGCCGGTGACCAGCAGGATCCGGCGCAGCCCGTACGGAGCGAGGTGGTCGCGGACGGCCGCGGCCAGCGCGGTGCCCAGGCCCTTGCCGCGGTACGCGGGATCGATGTACACGTCGCACAGCCAGGCGAAGGTGGCCAGGTCGGTGACGACCCGGGCGAAGCCGACCTGGGCACCCGAAGCGCCGTCGTAGAGGCCGAAGTTGAGCGAGCCGTCGATGGCCTGGTCCTGCTTCTCCCGGGGCCGGCCGAGCGCCCAGTACGCGTCCTCGGAGAGCCAGCGGTGGACCAGTCCGCGGTCGAGGCGGGCGGGGTCGGTCGAGATCTCGTAGCCTGCGGGAAGATCGCTGTTCATCTCCGCATCCAAACAGCCCGCCCGCCGGCCGGGCAATGGGTTTCCCGGCCGGTGGGCGGGACTTCAGCCCCGGCCCGCCACCGCGTCCGCGAGGCGGGCGATCGGCGAGGTGGTGGCGCGGCCCGCGGCCTCCTGGCGGTCGGCCGCGTGGTAGGCGGCGTACAGGGCGTGGACGCCCAGCCAGCGCAGCGGTTCCGGCTCCCAGCGGCGGACGGTGTGGCCGACCCACGGCAGCCGGGTGAGCTCCGTGTCGCGGCCGAGCACCAGGTCGCCGAGGGTGCGCCCGGCCAGGTTGCTCGTGGTGACGCCGCTGCCGACGTAGCCGCCGGCCCGGCCGAGACCGGTACGGCGGTCGAGGTCGACGGTGGCGCACCAGTCCCGGGGGACGCCCAGCACGCCGGCCCAGGCGTGGTCGATCCGGGCGGCCGCTGCGCCGGGGAAGAACCGGTCGAGGACCGCCCGGAGTTGGCGGACGGTGGCCGGCTGGGTGCCGCCGTCGGTGTCCGTCCGCGAGCCGAAGCGGTACGGGACGCCCCGACCGCCGAGGGCGATCCGGTCGTCGGCGGTGCCCTGGGCGTACATGTAGGCGTGCGCGAAGTCGCCGAGCACCTCGCGGCCCTCCCAGCCGCAGTCCGCCCAGAACGACGCGGGCAGCGGCTCGGTGGCGATCATGGCGGAGTTCATCGGCAGCCAGGTGCGCCGCTCGCCGCCCAGCCCGGCGGTGAAGCCCTCGGTCGCGCGCAGCACGTGGTCGGCGGTGACGGTGCCGTACGGGGTGACGGCGCGGGCGCGGCGGCCCGGTTCGGCGGGGTGCAGGGCGGTGACCGCGGTCCCCTCGTGGATCCGCACGCCGAGCCCGGCCACCACCCGGGCCAGGCCGCGGGCCAGCGCGGCCGGCTGGATCCTCGCGCCGTACGGGGACCAGGTGCCGCCCAGCGCGCCCGCGACCCGGATCCGGTCCGCGCTCTCGCGGGCCGTCAGCAGGTGGACCCGGTCCGCGCCGTAGGCGGCCTCGGCCTCGGCGAACTCCCGCAGCCGGGCGAGCTGGGCCGGGGTGCGGGCGACCTCCAGGACGCCGCCGCGGACGATGTCCGCCTCGATGCCCTCGGCCTCGGCGGTGTCGGCCACCTCGCCCACCGCCCGGTCCATCGCCCGCTGCATCGCGGCGGCCGGGCCGGGCCCGTGGCGGCGGGCGAAGGCGGAGCGTCCGGCGAAGCCGCTGTACAGCCACCCGCCGTTGCGCCCGGAGGCGCCGTAGCCGCAGAAACGGGCCTCCAGCAGGGTGATCCGCAGCCCGGGGTCGGCCTTCTTCAGGTAGTACGCCGTCCAGAGCCCGGTGTAGCCGCCGCCCACGATGCAGACGTCCGCGTCGGCGTCCCCCGCGAGGGGCTCGCGCGGCTCGGGCAGACCGTCGGCCGCGTACCAGAACGACACGCCGCCGTTCACGGTCGGCGCGTCCTCGCCGTCGGCGTGCGGCTTGCGCGTCACGGGTACCTGCCTTCGCTCGTTGATCACCCTGGTCCGCCGGTCGGGACGCTACGCCCACCCGTGCCGCCCCGGCCACCGGCACACTGCCAGGATCGGGCCGCCCGACCGTGCACAGTGTCAGGCGGGCCGGCCGGCCGGTCAGGACACCGGTACGCGTTCGAGGATCAGGTCCTTGCCGCTGGGCCAGAAGCTCCCGCGGGCGGTGAAGGTGAGCCGCTTCGCCCCGCCGTCCTGGAGGACGGCCACCACCTGGTACTCGGTCCTGCGGTGCATCGGCGGGCCGAGGGTGCCCGTGCCGGAGAAGGTGTCCTGGCCCAGGATCCGGCCGCGGTCGCCGGTCCTTCCTCATCATCGCCCCGGCCGGGTGGCGGGTACGCAACACAACTGCTCGGTAAGGGAGTTGACGGTCACAGCCAGGAGAGTAGGACCGCCGGCCGCGCTCCGGAAGCCGTTCGCGGATTCCCGTCACCCGACCGCGATCCGGGCCCGGGCCCCACCCCGTCCGCCACCCGGCTCCGGGCCCGACAACGCGACGGATGCCGCATGGACGGAGAACCCCTCCACCGGGCGCACCTGTTCACCCGGCGGGTCCGTCCACCTGCGGTCGCAGAGCCGACCCGGTCGTGCCCCGGGGTCAGCCGCCCGAGGAACGCTCCGCGAGGGCGAGGGCGAGGGTGAACAGTTCGTGCAGCTGGGAGTTGCCGGTGCGGCGTGCCTCCAGGACCGCGCTGCGGAGGTTCATGGTCGCGGCGAGGCGCAGGCCGGTCAGGGGCCGCTGGAGGACCGCGCCGGCGTGGTCGAGGTCGTGCACGCGGCTGTGCCAGTCGAAGTCGCGGCGCCGGAAGGGCTCGCCGACCGCCAGTTGTCCCGCGTAGGCGACGTAGCGGCCGTCGGGGGAGGCGATGAGGAGGTTGAGGTGCTCGGTGCCCGTGAGGGCGGGCGGGGCCGGCCGCGGGGTGAGGGAGTCCGGGTCGAGGAAGTGGACGCGTCCCTCGCCGGGAGCCTTGCCGCCGACGACGTCCCACTCCGGCACGGCGAACAGGTGCCGCATGCGCGGGGTGTCCCGTTCGACGAGGGGCCGCATGCGGGGGCCGTCGAGCTGCCAGAGGGTCAGCCCGCCCTCCTGGCCGGAGGTGAGCAGGCGGTCGTGGCCGACGAAGGCCAGGTCGATGACCGCGTCGGGCTGCACCGGTCCGCCGACGGCCAGTGCGCTCCCGAGGAGCACGTCGGTGGCGACCAGGACGTGACCGTCGCAGAGCACCAGCCGGACCCCGTCGGGGTCCACGGCGATCAGGTGGCCGTTGGACAGTCCCCAGGCGCTGAGGCCGACCTGCCGGAGGGCGTCCGAGGACGCCGAGCCGAGGTTCTGGTCGACCAGGGCGGACGGGGAGAAGTGCAGGCCGGCCACGTAGCCGAAGAGCGTCGTGGCGACCGTGGCACCGGCCACCGCGACCCCTCGCGCGAGGGTCGTGGTGCCCTGGTCGGTGTGGCGGACGAGTTCGAACGCCCGGTCACCACCGTGGTCGGGTGCCCTGGTGGCGATGACGGTCGAGGCGTCGACGCAGGTGATCGACCTGTGGTCGGCCGGGCCCGTGTACAGGGTGGTCAGGATGCCGGTGCGCAGATCGAGGGTCTCGACGGTCTCCCGGTGGTCGTCGGTGATCGTGGCGACCGCCAGGGCGTCGTGGGCGTGGGCGAAGGAGACGTAGTCCTCGTTGAAGAGGTCCAGCTCGGGCGGGAGCCGGGTGGTCGCGCCTTCGGCGGCACCGGCGACCAGGGCGGCGGTGCGGCGGGCGGGGAGGGAGCGGAGGGCCTCCAGCAGCGCACGGTCGACCGCGTCCGCGGGGTGCCAGCGGCGCACCGGGATGCGGCGGGCGAGCCGGGCGGCGTCGGTCAGCGGGCAACGGCAGACGGCCTCCCAGTAGAGCGGCCAGTCCTGTCGGAGGGCGAGCTGTTCGGCCACGCGGAGCAGGCTGTCGCGGGTGACCGGCGCCTCGGTGGCGCGGCCCCAGCCCGACACCTCGACCGTGGTGCCGGGCCGCAGCACCCGGTCGTCGAGGCGGACCTTCGGGGAGCGCGCACGGGCTTCGGGGTCCTGTGGCCGTCCGGCGGCCCGCAGGGCGTCGTTCTGCCCGTGCAGGGCGCCGACCAGGCCCATCTCGTGCTCGGCGGGGTTGCCGGCGGCGAGCTGTCTCCAGAGCCCGACGGACTCCGCGCCGGCCTCCAGGGCCTCGTCGTGGAGTCCGACGGCCGTGAGGCTCTCCCGGCGCAGGCCGAGCGCGAGAGCGAGGGGCTTGCGGTACGTCAGGGGGTTGTCGCCGGCGAGCCGGTGGTAGAGCTCGACGGACTCCGTGATGGCGGCGACGGCCTCCTCGTGGCGTCCGGCGTGGGCGAGTTGGGTGCGGAGGTTGAGCAGGGCGATGGCGAGGTCGGGCCGGTGGCCCACGGGGTCGGTGTCGGCCAGTTCGCGCCACACCCGGACGGCCTCGAAGGCCGTCGCGGTGCCGTCACCGGGCGTGGCGGCCGGGACGTCACCGGGCGTGGCGATCGGGACGTCCGCCCCGGCACCGGACGCGGTCCGCCCGGCGATGACGTCGGTGTCGGCGTCAGCGACGGCGCCGCTCCGTACGGTCAGGACCGCGGCGTTGGTCAGGGCGACGGCGAGGCCGGCCCGGAAGAGCGGGTCGTCGGCCTCCCGTCGGCGGTACTGCTCGATCGCCTCCTGGTTGGCCCGGTACGCCTCGGTCCACCGCCCGGTGCGATCCAGGTGTGTGGCGAGGTTGGCCAGGGCGGTCGCCAGGTCGAGGTCGTACCGCTGCCGGTCCCGCCCGTGGAGGCGGCGGAAGATCCCCACCACCCGTTCCTGGACGGCCGCGGCCTCGGCGTGGCGCCCGATCTCCGTCAGCCGGCTGGCATAGTTCGTCAGGGACTTCCCGACGTCGGCCTCGTAGATCTCCGGCCGATCCTCCGCCAGGCCTTCGAAGGCGTGGACCGCCCGCAGCACGGCGCGCACCGCCTCCTCGTGGCGGCCGAGCAGGCCGAGGTCGTTGCCGTGGTTGACCAGCACGCCCGCCATCGCTCCCGGGCCGTCGGCCACGTCGAGCCGGAGCTCCAGCAGGCGGATCCGCAGGACGGCCGCGGCCACCACGAGGTCGGGAGGGGTCGGGTGGGGCACACGGTCGAGCACCTCCCCCAGCAACTCATCGGCGATGGTGGGCAGTTCGGCGATCGCCAGCAGCGCGGGCGCACCGGCGGCCACGGCCAGGCCCGGATCCTCGTCCAGCAGCGGGAACAGGCACCGCGGGCCGACGTGCGGCCAGCGTTCGGCGGCCGCGGCGAGCGTGGTGACGGCCCGGGCGGGCCGGTCGTCGTGGTGGGCGGTCACGGCGGCGGTCTCCGGGGCCCAGCGCTGCGCCGGGTACGCGGCGCGGTGACCCGGCAGGGTCAGGGCGACGAAGTCCTCGGCGAGCCGGTCGGGGTAGAGCGGTTCGAGGACGACGGCGCGCGCGGGATCGGGTGGCGGGTAGCAGACCGCGTGGTCGGCGAGGACCTCGGCGGAGGGGTGTCCCAGGCGCAGCTCGTCGACCAGCGCGGTCCCGGAGTCGGGGGACCGGGGGCCGCCGAGGGCGGCGGCGAAGACGGCCCGGTTCATCACGGCGGGCGGGGTGGTGATCCGGCCGTGGCGCCGCTCCCGGTGCAGGCGTGCCCAGTTGAGCTGTTCCCGGTCCAGCAGGTAGAGGGCCAGTCCGGCGGTGCCCGGCAGGGCGGGTTCGGCGGCCGGGTCGAACGCGTCGCCGGAGGCGGCCGGGGAAGCGCGGGCGACCTTGCGGACGGGCGTCGGCGGGGTACGGCCGGTGGCGTGCGCGTCCACGGCGACCAGGGCGGCCATGTGCACGGCCAGCACCAACCCGAACTCGGGGTGGTCCAGGTCGGCCGCCGGGCCGGTGCGCGGCGGCGGGACCCCGTACCGGGCGGCGAAGCCGTCGAGGGCGGCCCGGTACATGGTGTGACGGCCCTCGGGGTCCGCGGTGGCACTGTCGGCGGACCCGGCGCGCCCGGGCCCGTCCGCGCCGAGCGGCGGCAGCGGTTGCTGCGAGACCGAGACCTGTTCGTTCGCCAGCGAGGCCCGCAGCGCGGGCCAGACGTCCGTGCCGCGGGCGATCAGCAGGATCCGTACGGGTGGATCGGCGCGGTGCAGCAGCGCGTTGCTGAACAGCCAGGTCAGCGAGGACAGCGGCCACCGGTCGGCGTAGTCGACCAGGAGGAGCAGCCCGGCGGTGCCGTCCGGGCGCAGGTCCTGGCTGCCGGGCGGCGGAAGGACGCCGCCCGGGCCCTCGGTCGCGGTGGCCACCGTCCACCCGAGCTCCGTCATCCGGGCGGCGAGCTCGTGCGCCAGCCGCGTCTTGCCCTGCCCGCCGGGGCCGTGCAGCCACCGGGCGGCCCGGCGCGGTCCCGGGGTGCACCATTCCCGCAGTTCCCGCAGTTCCTGCTCGCGACCGGTGAACCCGACCACGGCGAAGCGGGCGTTGAGCATCCGGCTGGGCTGCTCGCGCAGCCAGTCGTCGTCGAGCCGGGGCGACGGCCGCCACCGCTCCAGCACGTACAGCGGCGTGCCGTCCCCGAAGACGTGGATGTCGGCGCCGATCACCCCGTACGCGAACCCGCCGGCGGCGGTGACGTGCTGGGACTGCCGGGAGTTCAAGCGCGCCCGCCGGGCTCCTGATGGACGATCACGTTGCCGCCCTGCGCGGCGAACACCTGCGAGCGGTCGTGGGCGACCACGTGCATCACCCAGCGCTGTTCGCCCTCGGGAAGCGAACGGCGCACCTGCTCGGTGAGCTCGTTCAACTCGCCGGCCAGCTCAGGGTGTTCCCGCAGCAGTTCCTGCAGTCGCAGCTGCCAGCCCGGCAGCAGTCCGCGCCGCGCCGCCGCCGCGTCGTCGGCGCGGGCCACCAGGGCGGCGTCGCCGTCCAACTGCGCCGCGAGGAGCGCGATCCGGCCGTCCGCGGCGGGCACGGGCTCCGGCCCGTCCTCCCCCGGTGCGGTGTCCGGTGGCGTGGCGTCCGGCGCACCGGCGCTTGCACGGCCGAAGAGCCGCAGCACACCGGTGCGGGTGGCCTGCCAGGCATCCGTGGCCATCGCCCCGACCAGTGCGGTCGATCCCGCGGTGGCCAGCGCCACCAGTGATTCCGCCAGCATTCCCCCGCCGTTCCGCCGATCCACCGTATCCGTCCTTCCGGCTTCCATGCTGCCACCGATCCCGTTGCGGGGAGCCTCAGTTGCACGACTTCGGCGGCACCGGCCGCGCGAGCCGGGCACCCGGACGAGGAACGCGCGCCGCTCGCGGCCCGGGACCTCACTCGGCGACCCGCGACGGGCCCACGCGCGCGGCCGTTCGGTCCGGGGACACCCGAACGGTCAACGGGTAACGCGGCCCCCCGACCTGGGCATTTCCCGTATACGGTATACGGGTTTCGTCTCCCGGTCGTCCTCCCGCCGCGTGCCCGTCACCTCGGGGACCGGTGGGCGCCATGGAATGTCCCTGCCGGACGGGGCACGCCCTCCGGCGCGCCCCTCCGCCCCCGCGGAGGGGGCAGGACAGGTCAGCCCGACCAACAGGAGACCACGTGCGCAAGCTCCCGCACCGCACCTCTGTACTCGCCGTCGCGACCGTCGCCGCCCTGGGCCTGGGCGTCACGCCGGCCGGGGCGCACGACCGCGCCGACGAGATCCCCGTCGTGACGGCGACGGTCGAGACACCCCCGCTCTTCGACGACGAGGAGGGCGGGGACGCCAACGCCGACGACCCCGCGATCTGGCGCGACGCCGCCGACCCGGACCGCAGCCTGGTCATCGCCACCGCCAAGCAGGGCGGCCTGCGGGTCTACGACCTGGACGGCCGTCAGGTCCAGTCGCTGGCCGCACCCGCCGGCCCGCGTCCGGGCGACAAGCCGGGCCGGTTCAACAACGTCGACCTGGTGAGCGGCCTGCGCTTCCCCGACGGCAGGCGCCACGACGTGGCCGTGGTCTCCGACCGCGGCAGCGACCGCATCCGGATCTACCGCATCGACGGCGCCGGCGCGGCCGCTCCGCTGACGGACGTGACCGATGAGGCCCGGGCTCCCCTGGTGTTCTCCGCGAACCAGGACGAGGTCAACGACCAGCGCACCGCCTACGGCCTGGCGGCCTGGACCGACCGCAAGAGCGGCCGCTCCTACGCCGTCACCAGCCGCCGCCACGGCACCGAGCTGGCGCTCGCCGAGCTCACCGCGACCTCCGGCGGACGGATCGGCTACCGGGTGGTCCGCACGATCGCGCTCCCCTCCTCCTTCGAGCTGCCCGACGGCTCGCGGTGGACCCCGTGCGCCGAGCCCGGCGAACTCCCCCAGGTCGAGGGCATGGTGGTGGACGCCGACAACGGGACGCTGTACGTCGGGCAGGAGGACGTCGGCATCTGGAAGCTCGACGCCGACCTGGACGTCGACGCCACCGACGACGACGAGGTCGAGCTGATCGAAAAGGTCCGTTCCTACGGGCGGCCTGCGGTGTACGACCCCGCGACCGAGGAGTGCGTCCAGGGCGCCGACCCCGGCTACGGCGGCAAGCACATCAGCGCCGACGTCGAGGGCCTGACCATCTGGCGCGACCCGAAGGACCCGGAGGACGACGGCTACCTGCTCGTCTCCAGCCAGGGGGACAACACCTTCGCGCTGTTCGAGCGGGACGACGACAACGACTTCGTGCGCACCTTCCGCATCGGCGCGGGCTCGGGCGCGGGGTCCCCGGACGGCTCCGAGGAGTGTGACGGCGCCGCCGTGACCAGCGCTCCGCTCGGCCGGAGGTTCCCGCACGGTCTGCTCGTGGTCCAGGACGGCCACAACACCCCGGCCGTCACCGACGGCGGCGGCGAGGCGCGGACCAACACCGACTTCAAGTTCGTCGACTGGAAGAAGGTCGAGGACGCCGCGGACCTCTGACGGCGCGAAGCCCCGGCCCGACCCACGGGGCCGGGC
>NZ_JBSGFD010000116.1:0-27260 GCF_053603215.1 Kitasatospora sp. NPDC004240
CGAGGTGACGGTGGTGGTCATCGACTGCACCGAGATCGGGGCGTCGCCGCCGACCGGCACGTTGCCGACCATGATCTGCCGGGAGACTCGCCGCTTGGCGAGCGGCTTCAGCGGCAGGGACGGAATACCGAGCGAGATCGCGGTCATGTGCGCAGGGTTCCCCGGGGTTGAGGTCGTCGGTCCGACCGCTCGGGACGCGGCCGGGCCGGGCGCGCCGACGTTCGCGCGCCCGGCCTCCAACGGTACGGCACGGGGGTGGGCCGCAGCACACCAGCCGTACCCGCCGGGCTAACTGATCTTGACCGGGTTCACCAGGTCGGCCACCAGGACCAGCACGGTGAAGCCGACGAACACCGCCGCCACCACGTAGGCCAGCGGCATCAACCTGGCCACGTCGAAGGGGCCCGGGTCGGGCCGCTTGAACAGCTTCGCGGCCCGGCGGCGGATCGACTCCCACAGCGCGCCGGCGATGTGCCCGCCGTCCAGCGGGAGCAGCGGCAGCATGTTGAACAGGAACAGCGACAGGTTGATGCCGGCCAGCAGGTTCACGAAGGTGGCGATCCGCTGGCTGCCCGGGATGTCGAGCGCGAACACCTCGCCGCTGACCCGGGCGGCGCCGACCATGCCGATCGGCGAGTCCACGTCGCGCGGGGCGCCGTCCACCACCGCGCTCCACAGGCCCGGGATCTTGCCGGGCAGGGCCACCAGCGACTTCACGCCGCCCTCGGCCATGTCGTACATCCGGTCGAGTGATTGCGCGAGATCCAGCCTGACGACACCGCTGGTCGGGGTGAAGCCCAGGAAGCCCGCCTGCACGGTCTCGCCCTTGACGGGCAGGCCGTCGGCGTCGTACTTCTGCACGTCGTTCACCGCGATGGTGGGGGTGAGGGTGAGCTGCTGCCCGCCGCGCTCGACCACGACCGGCACGGTCTTCCCGGCGGACTTCCGGATGTCCGCCTGGAGCTGGTCGTAGGTGCCGATCCGGTCGCCGTCGAAGGACAGGATCCGGTCGCCCGGCTGCAGGCCCGCCTTGTGCGCCGGGGCCTCCTTGGCGTCGGCCGGGCAGGTGTCGGTGGGCTGGCCCGCCTTCACCACGCACTCCGCGACGGTGCCGATCACCGGCACGGTCCTGGTCACCCCGAAGCCCATCATCACGGTCAGGAACAGCCCGAACGCCAGGATCAGGTTCATGAACGGGCCGGCGAACATCACGATCACGCGCTTCCACGGCTTGCGCGTGTAGAACAGCCGCGTCTCGTCCCCGGGCTTCAGCTCCTCGTACGAGGCCTCCCGGGCGTCCTCGATCATCGTCCGGAAGGGCGAGCTGCTGCGCTGGGTGATCCGGCCGTCCTCACCGGGCGGGAACATCCCGATCATCCGGATGTAGCCGCCCAGCGGGATCGCCTTGATCCCGTACTCGGTCTCCCCCTTGCGCCGCGACCACACGGTCGGGCCGAAGCCCACCATGTACTGCGGCACCCGGATGCCGAAGAGCTTGGCCGTGGAGAGGTGGCCGAGCTCGTGCCAGGCGATCGAGAACAGCAGCCCGATCGCGAAGACCAGGATGCCGACCACCGTCAAAACCGTTGCCACCGCTGGTCCTCCGTCATGCCGCTCCGCTCAGGTCCATTCGCTCGTACCGGCCGTCGTCAGCCGGCCGCCAGCTCGCGCGCCCTGGCGCGGGCCCAGTCCTCCGCGTGCAGGACGTCCTCGACCGTCAGGGAGGTTCCCGGGGCGAGAACGTCGTGCTCGGCGACGACCTTGGCAACAGTGTCCACGATTCCCGTGAAGGCCAGGCGGCCCTTCAGGAAGGCCTCCACGCACTCCTCGTTGGCCGCGTTGAAGACCGCCGGCGCGGTACCGCCGAGCGTGCCCACCTCGCGGGCCAGCTCGACCGCCGGGAAGGCCTCGTCGTCCAGCGGGAAGAACTCCCAGGTCGCCGCCTTGGTCCAGTCGCAGGCGGGCGCCGCGTCCGGGACCCGGTCCGGCCAGCCCATGCCCAGCGAGATCGGCATCCGCATGTCCGGCGGGCTGGCCTGCGCCAGCGTGGAACCGTCCGTGAACTCCACCATCGAGTGGACCACCGACTGCGGATGGACCACGACCTCGATCCGGTCGAACGGGATGTCGTACAGCAGGTGCGCCTCGATCACCTCCAGGCCCTTGTTGACCAGGGTGGCCGAGTTGATCGTGATCACCGGGCCCATCGCCCAGGTGGGGTGCGCCAGCGCGTCCGCCGGGGTGACGGCGGCCAGCTCCTGGCGGGACCGGCCGCGGAACGGGCCGCCGCTCGCGGTCACCACCAGCTTGCGGACCTCGGCGCGGGTGCCGCCGGCCAGCGCCTGGAAGATCGCGGTGTGCTCGGAGTCCACCGGCACGATCTGGCCGGGCTTCGCGAGCGCCTTCACCAGCGGGCCGCCGACGATCAGCGACTCCTTGTTGGCCAGTACCAGCACCCGGCCGGCCGCCAGCGCGGCCAGCGTCGGGCGCAGGCCGATCGAGCCGGTGATGCCGTTCAGCACCGAGTGGCACTCGACCGCGGCCAGCTCGGTCGCCGCGTCCGGCCCGACCAGCACGGCGGGCAGCGGACGGCCCGCGGCCTTCGCGGCCAGCGCCTCGCGCAGCGCCGGTTCGGCGGCCGGGTCGGCCACCGCCACGGTGTGCACGCCCAGCTCCAGGGCCTGCTCGGCCAGCAGCTCCACCCGGCCGCCGGCCGCCGACAGGCCGACCACCCGGAACCGGTCCGGGTTACGGCGCACCACGTCGATGGCCTGGGTGCCGATCGAACCGGTGGAGCCGAGGATCACCAGCTCACGGGGGACGGAGGGGTCCTTCACGGCGGGCGTGAAGCGCAGCTGCGGGTGGGCGAGCGAAGTCATGCGCCCCATTGTGTCCTGCCCGCGCGGCCCGGGGGCACCGCGGGCCGGGATCACTGGGGCCGGGCGGGGGCGCGGGCGCGGGCTGATGCGGGTGCGGGTGCGGTCAGTGCGGGGTGCGCGGGCGCGGGTCCTCCCGTACGGCGGGCCGGGCGGCGGCCGTCGCACTACCGTCGGAACCATGCGCATCGTCATCGCAGGGGGACACGGCAAGATCGCACTGCTCCTGGAGCGGCTGCTCGCCGACCGCGGCGACCGCCCCGCCGGGATCGTCCGCCGCGCCGAACAGGCCCCCGACCTGGTCGCCGCCGGCGCCGAACCGCTGCTGCTCGACCTGGAGGCCACCACCGCGACCGACCTCGCCCGGCTGCTCGACGGCGCCGACGCGGTGGTCTTCGCGGCCGGCGCGGGCCCCGGCAGCGGCGCCGCCCGCAAGAACACCGTGGACCGCGACGCCGCCGTCCTGCTCGCCGACGCCGCCGAACTCGCCGGCGTGCGGCGCTATCTGATGGTCTCCTCGATGGGCGCCGACGCCGCGGCCGTCCACCCGGGCGACCCGGTGTTCGAGACCTACCTGCGGGCCAAGGGCGCGGCCGACGACGCCGTCCGCTCCCGCACCACGCTGGACTGGACGGTGCTGCGCCCCGGCCGGCTCACCGACGGCCCCGGCGGCGGCCTGGTCCGGCTGGCCCCGTCCGTCCCGCGCGGCGAGGTCGACCGGGCCGACGTCGCCGCCGTCCTCGCCGGACTGCTCGCCGAACCCGGCACGGCCGGCCAGACCCTGGAACTGGTCTCCGGCAACGCCACCGTGGCCGAGTCCGTCGCGGCGGCCGCCGGACACGTCTGAGGCCCCCGCCCGCCGCGTCCGGAACGCGTCGGGGCCCGGCGGCGCCGAGCGGCGGTACCGGGCCCCGACGGGCGGATCCTAGAGGTCCAGGCCGGTGAGGACCATGACCTTCTCGACCGTGTAGTCGTCCATCGCGTACTTGACGCCCTCGCGGCCGACGCCGGAGTCCTTGACGCCGCCGTACGGCATCTGGTCGGCGCGGTAGGAGGGGGCGTCGCCGATGATCACGCCGCCGACCTCCAGCTCCCGGTGGGCGCGGAAGGCGGTCTGCAGGTCACGGGTGAACACGCCGGCCTGCAGGCCGAACGGCGAGTCGTTGACGGCGGCGAAGGCCTCGTCCACGCCGTCCACCCGGTGCAGCGACAGGACCGGACCGAAGACCTCGCAGGTGGCCAGGATCGCGTCGGCCGGCAGCTCGGCCAGCACGGTCGGCGCGTAGGTCGCGCCCTCGCGGGTGCCGCCGGTCAGCAGCTTGGCGCCCTTGGCGACCGCGTCGTCCACCCAGGACTCCACGCGCTTCGCGGCGTTCTCGTCGACCAGCGGGCCGACGTCGGTGGCGTCGTCGTTCGGGTCGCCGGTCACCTGGGCCTGCACCTTGGCGACGACCCTCTCCACCAGCGCGTCGTAGACGGACGCGTCGGCGATCACCCGCTGCACCGAGATGCAGGACTGGCCGCCCTGGTAGTTGGCGAACATCGCGATCCGGGTGGCCGCCCAGTCCAGGTCGGCCTCCGAGGACCAGTCGGCGAGCACCACGGCCGCGGCGTTGCCGCCGAGCTCCAGGGTGGTGTGCTTGCGCGGCACCGAGTCCATGATCTGGTAGCCGACCTTGTCCGAACCGGTGAAGGAGATCACCGGCAGGCGCCCGTCCTGCACCAGGGCGGGCATCCGGTCGTTCGGCACCGGCAGCACGCTCCAGGAGCCGGCCGGCAGGTCCGTCTCGGCCAGGATCTCGCCGAGCACCATCGCGGAGAGCGGGGTCGCCGGGGCCGGCTTGAGGATGATCGGGGCGCCGACCGCGATCGCCGGGGCGACCTTGTGGGCGACCAGGTTCAGCGGGAAGTTGAACGGGGCGATGCCCAGCACCACGCCGCGCGGGAAGCGGCGCACCAGCGCGAAGCGGCCCACGCCGCCCGGGTCGGTGTCCAGCCGCATGGTCTCGCCGTTGGTGCGGCGGGCCTCCTCGGCGGCCCAGCGGAACACGGAGACGGCCCGGCCGACCTCACCACGGGCCCACTTGATCGGCTTGCCGTTCTCGGCGGTGATCAGGCGGGCGATCTCCTCCGTGCGCTCGGCCAGCCGACGGGCCACGTGGTCCAGCGCGGCGGCGCGGACGTGGGCCGGGGTCGCGGCGAACACCGGCAGCGCGGCGACGGCGGCGTCCAGCGCCTCCTCGACCTGCGCCTCGGTCGGCACGCTCACCTTGCCGACCAGACGGCCGTCCCAGCTGTTGCGCACCTCGAAGTCGCCGTCGCCACTCGCCCGGCGACCGGCCAACCAGAACTCGTACGTGGTGGTCACGGTGGTACCGGCCCTCTCCTCGTCGTCTGCGACCCCACGAACGTGGAGCCTCAACCGAGGGTAGGTGGGGCGGCGCGCCGACCGGATTGGACGCGAAGTAGCGTTCGGCGGCGCGGCCACTCCATCCCGTCCAGCCCCCGGACCGTGGGGGGCGCGGGCCGTGAATGCCCCGGACCGTGGGGGCCCGGACCGTGGGCCCCCGGGCTACTCCTCCCCGGAGCGCAGGGCCAGCCACAGCTCCATGCGCACGTCGGTGTCGTCCAGCGAACGCCCGAGCAGCTCCTCGACCCGCCGCATCCGGTAGCGCAGGGTGTGCCGGTGCACACCCAGGTCGGCGGCGGCCGCGTCCCACTGCCCGTGTCTGGACAGCCACGCCCGCAGCGAGGCCACCAGGTCACCGCGCGCCGTACGGTCGTGCTCGCGCAGCGGGCGCAGCAGTCCCTCCGCGAAGGCCGTCACGGCGTCCTCCCCGAGCAGCGGCAGCAGCGAACCCGCGCCGACCTCCTCGTGGTCCACCGACCGGCGGCCACCGCGCAGCGCCACCGCCAGCGCCCGCTCGGCCTGCGCGAAGGCCGTCCCCGCCTCGTCCAGCGCGGCCGGCGCCGAGACGCCCAGCGACAGGCCCTCGTGCTCCTCGACCACACCGAGGCAGGCCCGGTGCACCGCGCCGTTGTCCAGTGCCAGCACCATCAGCCGCAGCCCGTGCGCGCCCTCCTCGCGGGCCACCAGCAGCTTCTCACCGACCCGTGAACCGGCCTGCTCGGCCCGGTCCGCCAGCTCGCCCAGCGTCTCCCCGGCGTCCACGCCCTGGCCGGCACCGGCCACCATCACCCGTATCGTGCCCTCCGGCAGACCGCCGAACAGCCCCACCGCGACCTGCCGGGCCGTGCCCACCTCACCCGCCAGCACCATCCGCAGCAGCGCCGCGCCCATCCGCTCCTCGGCCTGGCGCAGCTCTCGCGAGCGCTCCAGGGTCAGGGTCAGCAGCGCGACCGCCGCGTTCAGCACGTAGCGCTCGGTCGGGGTGATGCGGTCCTCGGTGCCGACCGCGAGGAAGCCGCGGGCCCGGCGGTCGGCGCCCAGCGACTGGACCACCACGTAGTCCTCGTCCGCGGTGTCTATCCCCGGCGAGCGGCCCTGGAGCGCCGCGCTGGACGGCGCCGGGCGCCGGCGCAGCCGGTCCACCTCCGCCGCCAGCCGGCCCGCGCGGCGCGCCGCCCAGTCCGGCGCGACGACCGACAGCGCGCCCGAACCGTCGTACAGCGCCGCCCAGCCGCCGAGGCGCGCGGCCAGCCGGCGCACCACCGCCGTGGTCCCGTCCTTGCCCAGCGCCGCCCGGGTCAGTTCCTCCTGCGCCTCGAAGCTGGTGGTCACCGCCTCGTACTGCTCGGCGGCCAGCGCGGCCGACACCACCTTGCTGATCGCGATGAACGGCGTCGGCTCCGGCACCCGCAGCAGCGGCAGGCCGCGCTGCGCCGCGGCGTCCACCAGCGGCTGCGGCACCTCGGTGTGCGACAGGCCCACCCCGAGCCCCAGGCCCACCACGCCCGCGTCCGCCAGCCGGTGCACGTACGCCTGCAGCTGCGCGGCGGTGCGGCCCAGCTTGATGCCGGTGGTGAGCAGCAGCTCACCGCCCTCGAGGAACGGCGTCGGATCATCCAGCTCGCTGGTGTGCACCCAGCGGACCGGCCGCTCCAGGTGGTCCGCGCCGGCGAGGACCGTCAGATGGAGCGAGGTGTTGCGGACGACGGAGGCGAGTGTGGGAGGCATGGCACCTTCGGGAGGACGACCCGGCCGCGCCGTTGCGACCGGGCGGGGAGAGGGTGGAGGGGAGCGGTGGGGGACGTGGGGCTGTCGGGGCTGCGGGGCCTTCTGGGGCTGTCGGGGCTGCGGGGCCTTCTGGGGCTGCGGGGCCTTCTGGGGCTGCGGGGCTGCGGGGCTGTCGGGGTGGGGCTGTCGGGGTCCCTTACGTCTCATTATGGACGCCCCGGACAACCGGCACCGCCGAATCCACCGCAGCGGCGATACGCCTCCGTGACCTTCGGCCCGGAGGCCGCCCCCGCCCCCTCCCCGGTCCGCGCTCAGTCCCGCAGGTCCACCAACAGCGGCGGCACCTGCTCGCCCGAGACCGCCGTCAGCGACACCACCGCGTGCCCGGCCGGCAGCGCGTGCGCGAGATCGGACGGCGACCAGCGCAGCCGCTCCACCTCCCGCGTGGTCACCGACTCGGTCTGCGCGGTCGTCCCCGACAGCGCCTTCCGGCCCAGCCGCCCGGCCCGCCGCAGCAGACCGCCCGAGGTGTCCGGGGCGTGGGTCACCGCGGTCTCGCTCACCAGGTGCGTCCCCCAGGCCTCGGAGAACAGCCGGCCGTCCCACGGCGCGATGCCCGGGAACGCCATCCGGCAGCCCACCGCCCCGAACAGCGGCGCCCGCAGCGCCTCCGGCAGGTCCACCAGGGTGCGCAGCAGCAGGACGGCGCCCGCGTTGGCGCCGCGCATCCGCTGCAGCCCGCGCACGGTGTTGGCGTCCAGCGCCGCCGAGGCGTCGTCCACCACCAGGCCGGCGAAGAGCGAACGGTCCTCGCGGGCCGCGGCCGCCTGCACGAACTGCCCCGTCAGCAACCGCGACAGCATCCGCGCCGCCTCCGGGTGGCCGCGCTCCGGCAGCTTCACCCGCACCCGCAGCGGATGGTCCAGCACCCGCATCGCGAACGGCGGGCGGCCGCTCCCGTCGGTCGTGAACGCGCCCTCGAAGGCCGGCCGCTCCAGCAGCCCCAGCCGGTCCGCCAGCAGCGCCCCGGGATCGTCCGCCCGGCCCCGCTGGCGCTCCCGGTGCTCCAGGTCCCGCTCGTACGCGGCCAGCCGGCCGGCCGCCCCCAGCGCCTTCACCAACGCCTGCGCCGACTCGGCCTCACCCGCGAGCAGCGCCCGCAGCTCGCGCACCCCCGGGTAGCGACCGTGCGCGGCGTGGAACGGGCCGACCACCTGCTGGAGCGCGGTCCGGGCGGTCTCGGCGCGGGCCGCGAGCTCGTCCGGCAGCAGCGCCTCCGCGAGCCGGGCTGCCGCCTCGTCCGGGTCCCGCGCCGCACCGTACAGGTCCAGCCCGTACGCCGAGCCCGGATCACCCGGGGCGATCACCACGTCGTACCAGGCGTCCGGGCCGAGGTCCGCGTCGGCCGCGCCGATCACCACCGCGCACGCCGTACCCGCCAGCGCCTGGAGGCAGAGCGCCTCCGCGACCGGACGGGCCAGCCGGGCGGTCTTCCCCGTCCCGGCCGGGCCCACCGCGAGCAGCGACGTCCCGAGCACCTCCGGGTCCAGCGCGAAGCCCGCCGCGCGGTGGGTGAGCGGATTCTTCGGCACGTCCTGCGCGGTGCCGAGGCGTACCTGGCGCAGCAGCAGGTCGTGCCGGGCCGTGCGGCCCGGCAGGTCCCGCGCCTCCGAAGGGTGCGCGCACGCCGCCGCGCCCCGATCCGTCACCTGCGCCACGAACGCCGGCACGAACACCGGGTCCGCCTGCGCCGACTCCCAGGCCCGGTGGATGCGCACGTAGTCCACGTCCCCGACCACCTCCCCATCCAGCCGCGCCGCGGCCACCCCGGCCCCGCCACCCCGCAACCCGCCCCAGGGGTCGACCGGCCTCGCCGCGTCCGCGACCTCGTCCCCGTCCGGCGCCTGCTCGGTCACCGTCCGCGACAGCAACGGGGCCGCGTACCGGCGCCAGACCTCGGGCCAGCGGCCCATCCGGCCGAAGACCTTGATCACGATGGCCAGCACCACCGCGTTGGCGATCAGCAAGGCGATCATCGCCTCGGATTCCGACGGATCGGCCAGCGGCCCAACACCGGTCTGCTGGCCGATCCAGACCAGGATGTACGTCGCCAACTGGGCTCCGTAGACATAAGCCAGCCACCCCACCACCGCGTTCAGCCCCGCGCGCAGCAGCAGGGGCCCGGGCGGGACCTTGGCGGCCTCGGCGCGTTCCGGGTCGAGCTCGCGGTGGCCCTGGCGGTAGATGCCCGGGGCGGCCTCCGGGCGGGGGGCGGCGGCCCAGGCCGGCAGGTCGAAGGGGAGGGTGCGCGGGAGTTGCTGGGGCAGTGGTGTGGGGGGTGGGACGGTGGCCCACTCGCCGTGTCCGTGTGGTGCCCCTGCCCCGTCCAGTGCCATGTACGGCCCCGCTCCCTCGCCCGCCCGGCCCGACGCCCGTCGGTCCCGCCATACCCATGCCGCCGTACCGGCGACACGCCCGCGCTCAATGTAGTGGAGCGGGACCTGCGGGTAGCCGCGCGACCCGGGCTGGCCGAGCCGGACAAGTCGGACGGCCCAGTGCTACCGAGTGGCGCATGCCCGGCCGGGTAGAGCGGCCGTAGCCTGCGAAGACCGAGTCGAGAAGTCTGGAGAACCCCATGAGCGCCGCAACGCCGCTCCCGCAGGAGCGCCGCCTGGTCACCGCGATCCCCGGTCCGAAGTCGCAGGAGCTGCAGGCCCGCAAGCTGGGTGCGGTGGCGGCCGGCGTCGGCACCACGCTGCCGGTGTACGTGTCCCGCGCCAACGGCGGCGTGCTGGAGGACGTGGACGGCAACTCGCTGATCGACTTCGGCTCCGGCATCGCCGTGACCAACGTCGGCAACAGCGCCGAGGCCGTCGTGGCCAAGGCCTCCGAGCAGCTCGCCGCGTTCACGCACACCTGTTTCATGGTGACCCCGTACGAGGGCTACGTCGCCGTGGCCGAGCAGCTGAACGAGCTGACCCCGGGCGACCACGAGAAGCGCACCGCGCTGTTCAACTCGGGCGCCGAGGCGGTCGAGAACGCGGTGAAGATCGCCCGCGCGTACACCAAGCGCACCGCCGTCGTGGTCTTCGACCACGGTTACCACGGCCGCACCAACCTGACCATGGGCCTGACGGCGAAGAACATGCCGTACAAGCAGGGCTTCGGTCCGTTCGCGCCGGAGATCTACCGGGTGCCGGTCGCGTACCCGTACCGCTGGCTGACGGGTGCCGAGAACTGCGCCGCCGAGGCCGCCGCGCAGGCGATCGACATGATCAACAAGCAGATCGGCGCCGACAACGTCGCCGCGATCATCATCGAGCCGATCCAGGGCGAGGGCGGCTTCATCGAGCCGGCCAAGGGCTTCCTGCCTGCGATCGTGGAGTACGCGAAGGCCAACGGCATCGTGTTCGTCGCGGACGAGATCCAGACCGGCTTCTGCCGCACCGGCCAGTGGTTCGCCTGCGACGACGAGGGCATCGTCCCGGACCTGATCACCACCGCCAAGGGCATCGCCGGCGGTCTGCCGCTGGCCGCGGTGACCGGCCGCGCCGAGATCATGGACGCCGCGCACGCGGGTGGCCTGGGCGGCACCTACGGCGGCAACCCGGTGGCCTGCGCCGCCGCTCTGGGCTCCATCGAGACCATGAAGGAGCTGGACCTCAACGGCAAGGCGCAGCGCATCGGCGAGGTCATGCTGGGCCGCCTGCGCGCCATGCAGGAGAAGTTCGACATCATCGGCGAGGTCCGCGGCCGCGGCGCAATGATCGCCGTCGAGCTGGTCAAGCCGGGGAGCAAGGAGCCGAACGCGGAGGTCACCGCGGCCATCGCCAAGGCCTGCCACGCCGAGGGCCTGGTCGTGCTGACCGCCGGCACCTACGGCAACGTGCTGCGCTTCCTGCCGCCGCTGGTGATGCCGGAGCACCTGCTGAACGAGGGCCTGGACATCATCGAGGGCGCCTTCTCGGGCGTCTGAGCCCGGCTCGCCCCGACCGACTCCGGATGATCCGGACAGCGCCGAACGGCCCGGTCCCCTCGCGGGGGCCGGGCCGTTCGGTCGTCCGGGGCCCGGCCGTCCGGTCGTCCGCGGCCGGCGCGCCCGGGCGGAACGGAACCGTCCACGAAGGTTGTGCGCCGCCGGGTGAAGATGCTGTGCGGAATCGCTGAAGCTCCCCAGGAGAACAGGGACGTTGACGTAGTGTCATCACAGATGGACAGCGAGCCCCTGCCCTTGGCGGATCCGTCCGCGGCACCGCCCGTCCCGGGTGGCCCGCCGGCCGGCCGCGAGGACGACCAGGCCGCCCCGGCACGGGCGGTGCACACCGAAGACCGATCGACCGACCGTCCGACCCACACCCCCCGGGGCGAGCGGAACGGCGATCCTCCCGGCCGCCCCGGAGCTCTCCCCCCTGCTCCGGGGCGGCAACTTCGCGTCCCGGCCCGGTCGATCCCCGCAGCGGTACTGCCCGCCGCGCTGACCCTCGTCCTGGTGCTGGTGTCCTGGCAGGTGGCCGTCGAGGGGCCGCTGCTCGGCCTGGACCGCTGGGTGCGCCGGGCCGTGCTGGACGGCCGGGACGGGCTGCCCGGCCAGCCGTTCGACCACCTCGGCAAGGCGCTGGCGGACCTCGGCAGTACGGTGCCCGCCGTGCCGGTGCTGCTCGGCGCCGGGGCGCTCGCCGCGTGGCGGGCCCGTCTGGCGGGCGCGCGGCGCTGGTGGCCGCCGGCCGCGGTGGCGGCGCTGACCACGGGGCTGATCCCGCTGCTGGTGGTGCCGGCGAAGGCCTGGTTCGGACGGCCGGGCCCGTCCGGGGCGCCGCTGACGCCGGAGCAGTGGGGCTGGTACCCGTCCGGCCACACCGCGACCGCCACCCTCGCGTACGGCGTCGCGGCGCTGTTGCTCGGCCGCACGATGACGGCGCGGGTCGGGGGGCGGCTGCGTCTGGGGGCGGCGCTGCTCTCGCTGGGCGTCGGCCTCGGGCTGATCTGGAGCGACTACCACTGGCTGCTGGACGTGGTGGCCAGCTGGTGCGTGGCCGGCCTGGTGCTGCTGGCGCTCTCCCGCCGGATGCCGCGGACGGACCGGCCCGGCCCGTCCTGACCGGACCGGTTCCGCCCCGTGCGGCATCCGTCAGCCCTCGGCGGGCTCCTCGTCGTTGCGGTGGACGTGACCGGCCTCGCCGTTGTCGCGGCGCCACTCGACGACCAGCTCGTCCCGGCTGCCGAAGCGCACCAGGTGACGGCCGACGACGTCCTCCAGTCCCGGCAGGTTCTCGGCCTCGCCCTCGACGGTGAGCAGCAGGGCGCCGGGCTCGGCGGTCAGGGTGGCGGTGCCGGTGCTGAAGGTGAAGGTGCCGCGGCCGGTCTCCTCCGACCACCGGGCGTCGATCTTGCGGCCCATGTGGGCGGCGAGCTGCTTGGCGTAGCGGGCGGGACGGTCGGTGACGACACGGGCTTCGGAGCGGGACACGGGGCCTCCAGGGGCACGGGAGGGAACTTAGGATGCCCTCACTTGGATCTACGCTAACCCGAATGCTGAGCTTTGCTCAACAACCTTTCCCGCACTCCCCCGGGGACCCGCCGGACCGGCCGATACCCTTGGTCGAACACCTGCCGAGGAGAGCCGCCACATGACCACCACGCCGACCGACGACGCGGCGGACTCCCCCGGCCCGGACCCCGCGGGTACGGACCCCACCGGCACGGACCCGTCGTCCACCGGCCCGGGCCCCTCGGGTACGGGCCCCACGGAGGACCGCGCCCCGCTCCCGGCGGACACCGCCGCCGAGCTCGCCGACGCGATGACCCGGGCGATCAAGCGCATCCGCCGCCGCACCACCGAGCGGCTGGAGCCGTACGGCATCACCCCCGGCCAGGGCCGCGCCCTGCGGACGCTGGCGCACGCGCCCGGCTGCGAGATCCCGGACCGCGCGATGCGCCTCAGCGACCTCGCCGACCGGCTGCACATCGCGCCGCGCTCCGCCACCACGGTGGTGGACGCGCTGGAGGAGGCCGGCCTGGTCGAGCGCACCCCGGACCCGGCCGACCGGCGGGCGGTCCGGATCGTGCTGACCGAATCGGGCTGGTCGGCCGTGGAGCGGATCGGCCAGGTGCGGTACGAGGTGGCCCAGGAGTACTTCGGCCCGGTCAGCCCCGCCGAGCAGGAACTGCTGCTGCGGGCGCTGCGCTCCGCGGAGACCGGGTACGCGGCCACCGCCCCGCCGCGCCGGAGCGCGCCCCCGGGCGCAGCGCGGTGATCCCGATCCCGATGATCACCAGCAGGGCGGCGAACCCGGCCAGCGGGCTGACCGGTTCGCCCAGCAGCAGCCACGCCGAGGTCATCCCGAACACCGGGACCAGCAGCGAGTACGGCGCGACCGCGGTGGCGTCGTAGCTGCGCAGCAGGAAGCTCCAGGCGACGAAGCCGAACAGGGTGGAGACCAGCCCGACGTAGCCGATCGCGCCCAGCCCGGCCGGGGTGATCGAGCGCAGCGCCGCCAGGTCGGCGGCCGGACCCTCGACCAGCAGCGAGAGCGCGAGCAGCGGCAGTGGCGGGACGGCGCTGACCCAGACCATCCAGCGCAGCGCGTCCGGCGGCGAGGCCCGGCGGGTGAGCACGTTGGACAGCCCCCAGGCCGCAGCGGAGAGGATCACCAGGGCGAAGGCGCCCAGCGGCCCGTCGAGACCGCGGTCGACGGCGGTCAGCCCGATGCCGGCGAAGGCGATCGCGAGGCCGGCGATCCGGCGCCCGCCCGGCCGCTCGCGCAGCAGCGCGGCGGCGAACACCGCGGTGAAGATCGCCTGGCTCTGCAGCACCAGCGAGGAGAGTCCGGCCGGCATCCCGGCGTGCATGCCGAGGAACAGCAGTCCGAACTTGACCACGCCGAGGACGAGGCCGACCGCCAGGATCCACTTCCAGGCGACCTTGGGGCGGCCGACGAAGAAGATCGCGGGCACCGCGACCACCGCGAAGCGCAACGCGCAGAAGAGCAGCGGCGGGAAGTTCTCCAGGCCGACGTGGATCAGGACGAAGTTGAGGCCCCAGACGGCCGCGACCAGGACGGCGAGGGCAATGTGACGTGGGCTCATGCCGCCGCTGCGGGCCGGCTGGTCGGTGGGCATGCATCGAGCATGGCCGCCCGCATCGTGTAGCACCAGCGATGAGTTCTGAAGGTGACGCTTTAGCATTGCTTCATGCTCGATCTCGGACGCCTGCGGGCGCTGCACGCGGTGGCGGTGCACGGTTCGGTCGGCCGGGCGGCGGCCTCGCTCGGCTTCACCGCCTCGGCGGTCTCGCAGCAGATCGCCAAGCTGGAACGGGAGACCCGCACGGTGCTGCTGGAACGCCAGGGGCGGGGCGTGGTCCTCACCGACGCGGCCCGCGAGCTGGCGGACACCGCCCAGCGGCTGCTCGCCCTGGTCGAGCAGGCCGAGGTGCGGCTGGAGGAGCAACGCGGCCGGGCGGTCGGACGGCTGCTGGTGGCCGCGTTCGCGACCGGTGCGCGCGGGCTGCTCCCGGGCGCCCTCGCGGAGCTGCGCCGGCGCTGCCCCGATCTGGACGTACGGCTGCTGGAGACCGACCCGTACCTCGCGGCCGAGCTGGTGGCCCGGGGCGAGGTGGACCTCGCGCTGGTGCAGGACTGGCCGACCGTACCGCTGCCGGTCCAGGACGGGCTCTCCCGGCTGGACCTCGGCGAGGACCCGGTCGATCTGCTGCTGCGCGCCGAGCACCCGCTGGCCGCCCTCACCGTGGTCCCCGTCGGCCGGCTCTGCGGGCAGCGCTGGATCAGCGTGCCGCCGGGCAACATCTGCCACGACTGGCTGGTCCGCACGATGCGCGAGGCCGGCGAGGAGCCGGACGTGCTCTACCAGGTCGGCGAGTTCGAGACCCAGATCGCGCTGATCGAGGCCGGTCTCGGAGTGGGCCTGGTGCCCCGGCTGGGGCGCGGCGCGCTGCCGCCCGGCGTGGTCGCCCGGCCGGTGGTGCCGGAGCCCAGCCGGCGGGTGTACGCGCTCTGGCGCACCCAGGCCTCGCGCCGTCCGGCGATCACCGAGGCGCTGACCGCGATCCGCGAGCGCTGGGACGCCCTCGGCCACCTGGACGCCCTCGACGACCGGGACGCCCCCGACCGCTGACTCCGGCCGCCCGTACCCGGTGGCTCACTCCGCGAAGCCGATCACCAGCCACATGAAGCCGACCCCGGCCAGGGTGCAGAGCAGGGTGCTGCGCGAGGGGTGCGGGCTGTGCGCCTCCGGGAGGATGTCGGAGGTCGCCAGGTAGAGCAGGAACCCGGCGAAGAACCCCAGGTAGAGCCCGAGCAGTTGCCCGGGGATGGTGAACAGCAGGGTGATCGCGGCGCCGGTCACCGGGGCGATGGCGTCCGCCGCCAGCAGCGTCAGCGCCCGCCGCCGGTCGTTCCCGTACAGCCGGGTGATCGTGTACGTGTTGAAGCCGTCGGCGAAGTCGTGGGCGACCACCGCGATCGCCACCACCGTGCCGACGGTGCTGCCGGCCTGGAACGCCGCGCCGATCGCGAAGCCGTCCATCAGGCTGTGCCCGACCAGCGCGAACGCGGCGGTCAGCCCGATGCCCTGCTGTCCGGCGTGCGCGTGGGCATGGGAGTGGGCGTGCGGGTGCGCCTGGGAGGTGCCGGGCCCGCGGGCCGACGGGCCGTGGGTGTGCTCGGCGTACTCGTCCTCGTGGGCGCGGTGGATCGCCACCGCCCGCTCGATGATGTGGATGGTCAGGAAGCCCGCGGCGAACAGCAGCAGGGCCCGCGGGACCCCGTGGATCTCCTGCGGCGCCTGCTCCAGGGCCTCGGGCAGCAGGTCGAAGGCCACCACGCCGAGCATCAGCCCGGCGGCGAAGCCCAGCACGAGGTGACGCCGGTCGCCCGTGCGCTGGGCGACGTAGCCGCCGAGCAGCGTCATCAGGAACGCTCCCGCGGCGACCAGGATCGCGGTCACTGCCTCTCCCCCGTCTCTCCGCCCCGCCGCCCCCGCCGGGACCGGGCGCCGGTACGGCCGGCCGGTACGGACCCGGCGGCGGCACGGCCCGCGTCTCCCAGCCTCGGACCGCCCGGGGGCCGCCGCCCGCCGGACGGGCCGTCAGGGTGAGCGGACGGCGTTCCGCCGCGCCCGGTCCCGGCCGAAGCGGATCTCGACGGCCCAGGACTCGACGGCCCAGGTCCCAACGGCCCGGGCCTCAGCGGCCGGCGCCCAGCGGGAGTCCCAGGTGGGTGCGGGTCAGCTCGCGCACGCCGGCGCCGTCGACCAGGTGGATGTGGCGATGCTCCTCCTCGCCCGTCAGGTCCAGCGCGGCATCGCTGAACCGTCCGGTGGTCAGGCGCAGCCCCCGCTCGGCGGACTCCTCCCGGACGGCCTCCGCCAGGGTCCGGATCTCCTCCTCGGCCACCTCGCCGGGCCCCCGCGAGGCCCAGACCACCCACCGCCCGGGCAGCGCGCTGCCGGGCTCGCCCTCCCCGGTGGCGACCAGCCCGACCGGCCCGCGCAGCCGTACGCTCCAGTGCGCCAGCCCTCCCCGGGTCATCAGCTCCCGGACGAGCCGCGCGAACTCGTTCGCCGACAGGTCCAGCGCGGAGGGCACGGTGGCGCTCGCCAGCGCGGCCGGGGCCACGGCGACCCGCTTGTACGGGTCGGGGGTGACCGCGGCGCCGAGCTGGCGCAGCCGTACCAGGGCCTCGTCCTGTTCGGCGTCCGCGTACACGCCCTCGCCGTCCCGCTCCTCGTAGGGCGCGGCGGGCGGCAGCAGGCGGGCCCGGGTCAACGCGTCCCGGTCGGCGTCCACGCTCACCAGGCAGAGCGCGGGGGCTCCGCCGCCCTCGCGCAGCCAGCCGTTGAGGACGACGCCGGCGAGTATCTCGTCGGTGTCCACGGCGTCGGCGGCCTGGAGGGCGCGCAGCGCCAGCCGGGCGACCAGCCGGAGGTAGTCGGTGGCCCGGTCGGCGGGCGGGCGCGCCAGCGGGAGCGGGTCGCCGTCCGGGCCGAGCCGGTAGCCGGTCAGGGAGGGCACCAGGTCCAGCGGGGGCAGGTCGAGGTCGAGCACGGCGGTGCGGGTGAGCGGGCGGAACACCGCGCGGCAGGGTGTCGGGAGCTCCTGGGTCGCGGTCTCGGCGGCGGCCAGGGCCCGTTCCAGCAGCGACTCCACGGCGGCGGGCTCGGCCAGCCGGTAGGCCCGGCGGCACTCCTCCAGGCTGTCGTTGTACTCGCGGACGGCCCGCGCCCTGGCCTGCTCGGCCTCCTCGTGGACCCGCCGCGACTCGGCCGCGCCGGAGCTCTCCTCCTCCGTCCGCCGGGTGCGCCACTCCCGCAGGGCGCGCTGGTGCGCCAGCCGGGCCTGGGCCAGCTCGCGCTGGTAGCCGGAGTCCAGCAGCCGGCGGGACGGGCCGGCCTCGGGGTCGGCCTCCGGCGGGGCGGGCGGCGCGAAGTCCTCCCAGCGCGGTTCGGCGTCGGCCGCGCCGCTCCCCTGCCCGTCGTCCGGGTAGGGGCGTGGCTCGTAGTGGCGCAGCTGGCTCTCGAAGTCCATGGCGGAGACGGGCAGCGCGGCCCGCCGCAGCAGGTCGGCCAGCCGTTCGTGCTCGGCCTGGACGGCGAGCGTGCGGTGGTGCGCCTGTGCGGCGGCCCGGCCGTGCGCGGCCACGGCCTCGTCGGACTCCGGCCCCGGCGGGGTGACGCCCGTCCCGGTGGCCGACCCCGCGTTCGATCCGGCGTTCGGGCTGCCGGGGCCGCCGCCGGAGGCGGGACCGGCGCCGCGGGCGGCCGCCCCGCCGAGGTCCTCCTCGGCGAGGTCGACGCCGAGGTCGCGGAAGACCGAGGCCAGGAAGCCCGGCTGGGGGACCGTGGCAGTGCCGTCGGACTGGCCGTCTGCTGAGTACTGCATCGGTGGTCGTTCCCCCATGCTCGTCCGGCGCCTGCCCCGGGGCGGCCCGCGGCCGCGTGGCCGGCCCCTGCCGGACATTGTCCACCGAACGGGCGCATCGGTCAGCCAGGCCTCGCAGTTGGTCCGGGTTCGATCGGTGGGAACCTCCCTCGGGTCACCTCCGGTTGGTGGTGGGTCGGCTGACGCCGGCTCGGTCGCCGTCGATCCGTCCGGTGTCGCCCTGCGGTCGTCGCTGCCTTCCGAGGACCTCGGGAACGTTTCCGAGGTCTCCGGAACGCCTGCGGGGCCTCGGGGACCTCCGAACGCCCACGGGGTCGGCTCAGTTGGTCCGGGTGTTGGTCAGATGCAGTCCGATGTAGCCGACATAGATCCGGCCACTGCCCGAACAGTCGTCGAGGTAGTGCAACCGCGGGGCCGTACGCCCGCCGCCGATCCGCAGGTGCGCCCCCATGAAGGCGCGCCGGGAGGCGTCCACGCACTCGGGCACGGGCAGCATCCGCTCGCGCTTCCACTTGGTGTGGCTGAACACCGTCTGCGACTCCCCGCGGACCGCCTTGCGGGGCGGGAAGCGGTGGCAGCCGGTGGGGGTGTGCTCGCACCACTGCTTGAAGTCGCCGCCGGCCTCGCCGCGCACGGCGGCCTCCGCGTACTCCTGGAGGGCCGTCAGCCCCTCCCAGGTGAGCCGCGCCCAGCCGGCCCCGGAGCACTGCATCTCGTCCAGCGCGAGCGCGTTCTTCTGGTCCCCGGTGAAGCTCAGCAGCGGGAACTCGCCCAGCCTCGCCAGGAGCTCGGTGAAGGTGCCGGGGACCCGCCCGTCCGGGGCCTGCGCGCGGTCACCGGACCGGGTCCGGCCGCCCGGCGCCTGGACGGCCGGGCCGCCGCCCGCGGCGGACCCGGCACAGAGTCGCCCGGTCAGGGCCCGGACCTGCGAGCCGATGTGGCGCAGCCCGCCCGGCTGCTCCTCGTCCATCGCGGACGGCCGGCGCCCGCGGCGGCGCGAGCGCCGCAGGCTGTGCCGCACCCGATCCAGCTCGTCGGCCCTGGCCTGCTGCTCGGCGTGGTCCTGCCGCGCCTCGTGGTCGAGCGCGTCCCGCTCGGCCCGGGCCCGCTCGTCGTCGGAGGCGGTCCCGCAGCGCGGCGGGGGCGGCGGGGGCGACGGCACCCGCAGCACCGGTACGGCCGCGAGCGGTGGCGGCAGCGGCTGCTCGGCGGCGAGCCGGCGCGGCTCCCGGGCGAGCAGGCCGGCCGCGCGGCGGACGTCCTCCTCTATCCGGTGGCGCGGCAGCACGGGGTGGCGGACGCTGTCCTGCCGGGAGGCGGGGTCGACCTCGGGCAGGTAGGTGCGCACCGCGCCGCCGTACACGCTGTGGTACTCCAGCGCGACGTTGAACTCGGTGCGGGCCGCCGGGTCCAGGACGTAGGCGGTGGCGAGGCCCGGCAGCTGGTGGCAGAGCGGGCGGACGACCTCGGCGACCCAGCGGTCCAGCGGGAGGTGGACCGGGACGCTGGCGACCACGGTCGGCAGCCGGCGCTCGGGGTCGCACAGCTCGTCGATCAGGCCGTCGACCTCGTCGGCGGTGACCACCCGGGGGGCGAGGTGGACGGCGGCCGGGCCGTCGGTGGCATCGAGCAGCGGCAGCAGGGTGCGGGCCAGCTCGGGCACGGGCACCCGGCCCGGTGTCCGCACGCCGCTGCCGGTGGTGTGCGTCTCGGCCTCCAGCCGGACCCAGGTGGGGCCCCCGGCCCCGGTGGCTATGGTGAGGGTGAGCTGATGGGTGCCGTGCGGGGCCGGGGTGCGCAGCCGTCGTCGGGCGTAGCGGCCGGTGGCGGGCCCGCCGCGCAGCGCGCCGGTGTCGCGGTCGAGCAGCACCCGGTCACCGAGGCGCAGCCGCTCGGCGGGGGCGTCGGGGCCGGCGGGCTCCCGGAGGTCCGGTGGGGGCTCCTCGCAGCCCTCCTCCTTGAGCCAGGCTCCGAGGCGCTGGTCGGCGAGGGCGAGGGCGTCGGCGTACGAGAGGGCGGTGGTGACGGTCATCCGGTAGGGCGTCGCGGGCCCCCGGGGGCCGGGCAGATCGGCCTGGGCGGGCGACGTGGTGCGGTCTGAGGTCATGCGCATACCTCCGTGGTGCGGTGTCGGGGGTGTCGTCCTCCATCGATGGGGTCATTCGTCCGGTTCGGCCGGATCCTTGCCCAGGAAACGCCGCGGCCCGGAGCGGAAGTTCCAGCTCCGGGTCACGTCCATACGTTCGAGTGAATCTGCTCAAGCCCCGGTGGGGGCGGGACCACCCACCCCGGTCGGCGAGGGACCGCCGTGCGGGCGGCCGGCGCCGCCGCCGTCCCCGCGTCCGGCGGCGGCCGGGCAGCCGCCCGCCGGGTCCGGTTCCGGCACCGGGACGGCCAGCGGGCAGCCCTCGGGGATGTCGTAGCTCGCGATCAGCACGACGGGCACCCCGCCGTGGTTGCACCCGGCGTGGACGTACCGCGGGCCCGCCTCCTCGACCAGGGTGTCCCCGGCCCGGCTGACCTCGACCCGCCCGTCGTGCAGGGTGCGGGTGAGCGTCCCGGAGAGCACGACGACATCGACCCGGCCCGGGTGGTAGTGCCAGCCGGTGCCACCTCCCGGCGGGATGGTGATGGTCTGGACGACGGGCATGGCTGCTCGGCTTCCTGGTCGGCGGAGGAGGCCAGGCTAGGCAGCCCGGGAGATGGCCGAAACCGATCGGCCGCGATCTGTCCGGAAACTTGTCCGATTACCGGCAGCCGGCCGTGCCGGCGTGTGGAGCCGGCCCCGGGAGCCCCGGTCTCAGACCGGCACCTCGACGTACGTCCGCCCGGCCGCCACCGCAACCGCCGTACCGCCGGTCGCCTCGGCCAGCCAGGTGTGGAAGGCCGCCACCTCCGGCTCCGGCACGCCGACCTCGATCCGCACCCCGGTGGCCTCGTACGCCAGGTCGCTCACCGCGTGGCCGGCGGCCCGCAGGTCGTTCTCCACCCGCCCGGCCCGGGTGTGGTCGACGGTGACCGCGAGCAGCGCGACCGGTCGGCGCTCCAGCAGTCCCACCGCGTCCACCGCCTCGGACACCGCGCTCCCGTACGCCCGCACCAGCCCGCCGGCGCCCAGCTTGACGCCGCCGAAGTACCGGGTCACCACGGCCACCGTGTCGGTCAGCCCGCGTCGGCGCAGCACCTCCAGCATCGGCACCCCGGCGGTGCCGCCGGGCTCGCCGTCGTCGCTGGAACGCTCGCGGCGCTGCTCGTCGCCGACCACGAAGGCGGTGCAGTTGTGCCGGGCGTCCCAGTACTGCTTGCGGATGCCCGCGATGAAGGCCTGGGCCTCCTCCTCGTCGGTGACCCTGGCGAGGTGGCAGATGAACCGGGACTTCTTGATCTCGGTCTCGTGGCTGCCGGCGCGCCGGATGGTCAGGTACGGCCTGGGGGTCGGCTCCGGCGTGGCGGACATGGCGCGGCGGCTCTCCTGCGGGTGCGGGGACGGCGGTCGGACGGCACCGGCGGGCGGGGGACCGGCGGGGCCGGCGCAGCACCTGCGCCGACCCCGCCAGCCTAGGGCCTCTCTTGTGGATCAGGTCGAATCAGGCCGCGGGGTCTGGGTGCGTGCATCGCAAGGCGGAGGTGGGGGCACCTCCCGGCCGGAGGCTGGGGGAGGAGTCCATGCGGTGGGGGCACCTCCCGGCCGAAGGCCGGGGGCCATCGGCGACCGACGACAACGCGGCGAGGGACGTGCCCAGACGTCGCGGACCCGGGCTGAGCCACACGAGAGGCCCTGTCCGTCCCGGGGTCCGCGGTCAGCGGCCCGCCAGCGCGTCCAGCTCCGCCCGGCCCAGGCCGGTCAGCCGGGTGACCTCGGCCGGGTCGACCGCGCCGCAGTCCAGGCCGCGCAGCAGGTAGCCGCTCAGCGCCCGGGCGGTCGCCGGCTCGTCCATCACGTCGCCGCCGGCCTTGGCCACGTACGCGGCGAGCCGGGCGGCGGCCGCCTCCAGGCCCTCGCGGTAGAAGGAGTAGACGGCCGCGTAGCGGGTCGGCAGGTGCGCCGGGTGCATGTCCCAGCCCTGGTAGTAGGCACGGGCGAGCGAGCGCCGGACCAGGTCGTGGTGGAGCTTCCAGGCGGCGTGGACCCGCTCGCGCGGCCCGGTCGGGACGACGTTGGTCGAGCCGTCGGAGAGCCGCACGCCCGTCCCGGCGGCGGCCACCTGCATGACCGCCTTGGCGTGGTCGGCCACCGGGTGGTCCATGCTCTGGTGGGCGGCGGAGACCCCGCAGGCCGCGCTGTAGTCGAAGGTGCCGTAGTGCAGACCGGTGGCCCGGCCCTCGGCGGCCCCGATCATCCGGGCCACGGTGGCCCGGCCGTCGGCGCCCAGGATCGCCTGGGTGGTCTCGATCTGGATCTCGAAGCCGATCCGGCCCCGCGGCAGCCCGGCGCCCCGCTCGAAGTCCTCCAGCAGCCGGACGAGCGCGGTGACCTGCTCGGGGTAGGTCACCTTGGGGAGGGTCAGCACCAGGCCGGCGGGCAGCCCACCGGCGTTCAGCAGGCCGGTCAGGAACAGCTCCAGGGTGCGGATGCCCCGGTCGCGGACCGCCGCCTCCATGCACTTGATCCGGATGCCGATGTACGGCGGCGCGGTGCCGTCCGCCACCGCGGCGGCGACCAGGGCGGCGGCGCGCACGGCGGCCGCGTCCTCCTCGGCGTCGGGGCGGGGCCCGTAGCCGTCCTCGAAGTCGATCCGCAGGTCCTCGACGGGCTCGCGCTCCAGCTTGGCGCGGACCCGGGCGTGCACGTCGGCGAGCAGGGCGTCGTCCGCCACGCCGAGCGCCGCGGCCAGCTCGGCCGGGGTGCCAGCGTGGGTGTCGAAGGCCTCCAGGGCACGACGGCCCCACTCGCGCACGGTGTCGGCGGCGAAGGCGTCGGCCGGGACGTACACGGTGTGCACCGGCTGCCGGGTGCCGGGGTCACCCGGGTAGCGGCGGGCCAGGTCGGCGTCGACCGGCGCGAGCAGCGCGTCCACGGCGGCCCGCGCCGCGGCGGAGAACGACGCCCCGCCCGCCGGTCCGGTACCGTCCAGCTCCACCTGCGACATCCGCACTCCTCCGCGCCGTGCCGCGCCGGCCCGCGCCGGAGCAGCACTTCAACAATTTGTTGAGGCGAAGGTAGCTCCGGTGGGATCGGCCGTCAATGGCCGCCCGAGCCGTGGACGCGTGTCGGCGGCCCGGGGCGCGGCGGCGTCGGCGGGCGTCCGGTCGAGGGCCGGGTCAGCGGGGAGCTCCCGGTCGAGGGCCGGGTCAGTCCCGCCCGGCGGAGACGTAGCGGTCCCGCAGCACCGGGAACAGCTCGGCGACGTCCTTCGGGTGCACCGAGCCGTCCGGCAGCGACCCCGTCACGCCGTACTGCTCGGTCAGCCAGGAGGCCAGCCGCTGCGGGTCGGGCTGGTGGTCGAAGGTGTCGATGTAGGTCACCAGCGCGTCGAAGCAGACGTCCGGGTCCAGCCGCGACGGGGGGGTACGCGGGCCCGGCTGCTCCTGGCGCTGCGCCGGCCCGGCCGGGAGTCCGGCCTCCTCGGGCGCGCCCGGCTCCCGGGGGTACTCGGCCTGCTGCTCCTCGTACGCCTGCTCCACCGCCTCGGCCAGCTCCGCCTCCGGACCGGCGGGGCTCACCGGCGCGCCGGCCGCCGGGGCACCGGCCGCCGGCTGCGGGCCGGTCGGACGCGGCGGCTTGAACCACGGCGAGGCCTGGCCGGGCACCCGCCCGCCCTGGGCGCCACCGCGCGCCGGCTTCTCGGTCCAGACGTTCAGCTCCTCGCGGGGCGGGGCCGGGGCCTGCTCCTCCGCGCCCGTCACCGCCTCCTGCGTCGTCCGGAGCCGGACGGCCGCGAGCTTGGCCAGCATCGGCACCGCCAGCTCGGTCGCCACCGCGGGCACCGCACCCGCCGGATCGGCCTGCTCGGCGGGCCGCTCCTGCCGGGCCGCGGCGGGCGCACCCTGGGCCGGCACCGGGGTCGGAGTCGGGGTCGGCGCCGGGGCTGCGGCCGAGGTCGCGGCGGCGATCGCGGCCGGTGCGGGGGACGCGACGGCCGCCGAGGGCGCGGCCTGGACCGGCTCCTGGACCGCACGGGCCTTCTCGACCGCGCCGGCCTCCTCGTCCAGCCGGTCCAGCAGCGCCGGGTCCAGCGGAACGCCGAACTTGGCGAGCTTGAGCGGCAGCAGCGCCTGGATCGGCGCCGAGCGCCGCCAGCCCCGGCCGTACCGGAAGCGCAGCTGCGCCCGGTAGACCAGCCGGTTCTGCTCCAGCCGCACGACCTCCTCGTAGGAGCGGAGCTCCCAGAGCTTCATCCGCCGCCAGAGCCGGAAGGTCGGCACCGGCGACAACAGCCAGCGCATCATCCGCACCGACTCCATGTGCCGGTCGGCGGTGATGTCGGCGATCCGCCCCACCGCGTGCCGGGAGGCCTCGACGACGACCACGAAGAGCACCGGGATGACCGCGTGCATGCCCATCCCCAGCGCGTCGCCCCAGGAGGCGGCGGCGTTGAAGGCGATGGTGGCCGCGGTCAGCAGCCAGGCGGTCTGCCGCAGCAGCGGGAACGGGATCCGCAGCCAGGTCAGGACGAGGTCCAGCGCCAGCAGCACGACGATGCCGGCGTCCACGCCGATGGGGAAGGCGTAGGAGAAGGCGCCGAAACCTTTCTCCATCGCCAGGTCACGGACCGCGTTGTACGACCCCGCGAACCCGATGCCGGAGATCAGGACGGCGCCGGCCGCGACGACTCCGAGCAACACCCGGTGGGCCTTGGTGAGGGATGGGCGTGCCATTGCGTCTATCAACCCCTGGATCTCGGCTGCTGCCGTACGCTGCCTCGGCTGCCGGTTCCCGCACGTCGGGGCGCCGGACGGCTGGGCGGCCTCCGGGGCTCGGCCCACCGGAGTTTACTCGTACATCAGTTTCAGCGTCCGAGCCGCCCGGGGTGTCACCCCCGGGCCCCGCCGGGAGGGAGCGTCACCCCGTGCGCTCCGCCGTCCCGTTGAGATAGGCGAGCACCGCCAGCACCCGGCGGTTGGCGTCGTCCGCCGGGGAGAGCTCCAGCTTGGTGAAGATGTTCGCGATGTGCTTGGCCACCGCCCCGTCGCTCACCACCAGCCGGGCGGCGATCGCCGAGTTCGAACAGCCCTCGGCCATCAGCTCCAGCACCTCCCGCTCGCGCGGCGAGAGCCGCTGCAGCGGACCGGAGCGCCGCGAGGTGCTCTGCAGCAGCTTCGCGATCACGTCCGGGTCCATCGCCGTACCACCGGCCGCCACCCGCCGCACCGCGTCGATGAACTGGTCTGCGTTGAACACCCGGTCCTTCAGCAGGTAGCCGATCCCACCGGTGCCGTCCGCCAGCAGCTCCCGCGCGTACAGCTGCTGGACGTGCTGCGACAGCACCAGCACCGGCAGGCCCGGGATCTCCCGGCGCGCCTTGAGCGCGGCCTGCAGCCCCTCGTCGGTGAGCGTCGGCGGCAGCCGCACGTCGACCACCGCCACGTCCGGACGGTGGGTCAGCAGTGCCTCCTGCAGCTCCGGCCCCGTCTCGACGGCGGCCGCGATGGTGAACCCATGCGCCTCCAGCAGACGGATCAGGCCTTCCCGGAGGAGGTAGAGGTCCTCTGCGAGGACAACTCGCACGGCAGCTCCAAGGTGATGGTGGTCGGACCGCCCGACGTACTGTCGATGGCGAGGACACCGTCGAAGGTACCCAATCGCCGCTCGATCCCGCGCAGTCCGGTCCCCCGGGTGGGATCGGCCACGCCCACCCCGTCGTCGGTGACCGTGACCCGCAGGATGCCGGCCCGGTAGAGGATGTCCACCCAGACCCGGTCCGCGCCCGAGTGCTTGGCCGCGTTCGCCATCAGCTCGCAGATGCTGAAGTACACCGCCGCCTCCACCGGCGCCGGCGGACGGTCCGGCAGGCTCACGCAGACCTCCGTCGGCAGCGCGCTGTCCAGCGCCAACGCCCGTACGGCGTCGCCCAGTCCCCGCTCGGCCAGCACCGGCGGGTGGATGCCGCGGACCAGGTCGCGCAGCTCCTGCAGGGCCCGGGCCGAGGACTGCCGGGCCTCGGACAGCAGCTCCCGGGCAGCGGCCGGATCGCTGTCCAGCAGGTGCTCGATGGTCCCGAGGGTCATCCCGATCGCCACCAGCCGTGCCTGGGCGCCGTCGTGCAGGTCCCGCTCGATCCGCCGCAGCTCGGCGGCCTGGCTGCCGACCGCGTCCGCCCGGGTCTCCGTCAACTCCGCCACCCGGCGGGTCAGCTGGGCGTGCGTGGCCCGCCCGTCCTGGTCCAGCACCCGGCGCGCCGCCTCCGCGTACAGCCGCACCGCGTACGGCGCCAACAGCACGCCGAGCCCGATCAGCGCCAGCCCCAGCGACCCGCCCAGCAGCACCGACATCATCGGCGAGGGCCCGCTCCCGAACAGCGCCGAGCTCCGCTGGAACGACATCACCAGGACGACCAGGCCGCCCACCATCACCGCGCCGACCGGGGTCACCAGCGCCCCGACCAGCAGCGGGTTCACCACGAGCCAGACGACCTCGGAACGGGTCGCCCGGTCCCGCGCCGACCAGTGCAGCAGCTGGGCGAGCCTCGCCACCCACCGGGCCCGGTGGTAGGAGTACCCCGTCCACCAGTGCCCGCGCGCGTCGGACTCCAGCGCGGGCCGCGGGCTGTACACCACCGGCAGCCGGATGCCGTACCACCGCTCCAGCTGCCCGCGCGTACGCCGGGCCGTCCCCCGGACCAGCAGACCCGCCGCGGCCGCGGCCGCGACGAACGCCGCCACCGCGGCCAGCAGCGCCGCCGGGTACAGGAACCTGAACACCTCGGCGACCGCGGCGCCCACGAACATCGCAGCCAGGAACGGCAGTACCACGATCGGCACCGCTGCCGCCGCCAGCAATGTCAGCCGGCCCACCCCTCGCCCACCGGAGGCGAGCGCCGCCTCGGTCTGGGCGCGCACCGTCATGCCACCGGTTCGGCTCGCTGTCGTCACGGGGTACTCCTGAGGCTGGTCCTGATGCTGGTCATCCGGGATTCAGTGTTCCCGGTACGACGGCTCTCCGGCACTGGCCGTCCCACCCCACTTCCGGGGTGGTGCTAGGTCCACCCCGTCCCCGTGCCGCTGGCGGGGCGCCGGACGGTGATGCGCTGGACGTTTTCCCGTGGTTTTCCCGGGAAACGCGAGAAACCCCGCCCGGGTGCCCCGGGCGGGGGTTCTCTGAATGATTGTTCGGCGGCGTCCTACTCTCCCACAGGGTCCCCCCTGCAGTACCATCGGCGCTGTGAGGCTTAGCTTCCGGGTTCGGAAT
>NZ_JBSGFD010000117.1:0-27241 GCF_053603215.1 Kitasatospora sp. NPDC004240
CCGCTCTCCCTCCACCACCCCCGCCCGCGCCCGTCCGCCCCCCCGCCCCGTGGGGCGGCGCCCGGCTCCACCAAACCCCCGTGTTGGTGGAGCCGGCGCTTCCGTACGAGCCCGCCCGCGGTACCCGCTACCTGTGGGTACTCCGGTTCGGCCGGACCCCCGCCAGTATATTGGCCGGGAGCCAACGAACGTACGGAGCAGACACGATGGCACCTCGCGGGGAATCGGTCAACGAGGAAATGCGCCAACGGTCCCGCCGCCGCATCATGCGCGCCACCGTGGAGCTCGTCGACCAGCGCGGGTACGCCGGCACCACGCTGGGCGACATAGCCGAGCGGGCCGGGCTCGCCCGGGGGCTGCTCTCCTACTACTTCGACGGCAAACGGCTGCTGATGCAGGCGGCCACCCACCGGATGATGCACCTGGAGCTGTCCGCGGCGCTGGCCGGGCTGCCGGCCGGGTCCTCGCCGGACGCCCGGCTGGCCAGGGCCGTAGACGCCGTGCTCGGGATGGCCCTGGAGCACCCCCGGGTGATGCGCTCGCACCTGGCCCTGATCCTCGACCCGGACACCGGCGCCTTCGTCCAGGACCCGGAGCAGCAGCGGGTCGGGGCGATCCTCCAGGGCCTGCTCCGCGACTGGGGCGCGCCCGACCCGGTGGCCGAGCACGCGGTGCTGCGCAGCGCGCTGATGGGCGGCTGCATCGGTGTGCTGCTGCCGGGCGCGGAGCTGTCGCTGGCGCCGATCCGGGCCGACCTGTTCGGCCGCTACGGTCTCGCCTGGGAGCTGGGCCGCCCGCCGCAGCCGCTCCCGCCGGAACGCGAACGGCCGCCGGCCCGGGGCTGAGGGGCCCGGGGCCGGCGGCCGCAGGAACGCGGGTGGCGGAGCGCCGCGGTCAGCGTTCCTTGAGGATGGACGCCAGCAGGTCGATGGTCCGCTCCGGCGTCAGGCTGTCGACGCAGAGGCGTTCCATGACCTGGATGTACGCGTCGACGTCGTCGCGCTTGTCGAGGTAGAGCGCGCTGGTGAGCTGCTCCAGGTAGACGACGTCGGCGAGGTCCTGCTCGGGGAAGCGCAGGATGGTGAACGCCCCGGACTCCCCGGCGTGCGCGCCGAAGCGGAACGGCATCACCTGCACCACCACGTTGGCCTGCTCGGCGACGTCGATCAGGTACTGCACCTGACCGCGCATCACCTTGGGGCCGCCGACGGGCCGGCGCAGCGCCGCCTCGTCGATGACGGCCCACAGCCGGGGGCTGCTGCCGTCGGTCAGCAGCTTCTGACGGCGCTGGCGCAGGCTGACCCGGCGCTCTATCTCCTCGTCGCTGATGACCGGACGGCTCTGGCCGAAAACGGCCCGCGCGTAGTCCTCGGACTGCAGCAGCCCGGGGATGAACTGCACCTCGTAGGTACGGATGAGGGCGGCGGCCTCCTCCAGGCCGACGTAGGTCTGGAACCAGCCCGGCAGCACGTCGTTGTAACTGTGCCACCAGCCCGACTTGTTGGCCTCCCGGACCAGCCCGAGCAGCGCCTCGCGCTCGGCCCCGTCGTCGACGCCGTACAGGCTCAGCAGGTCGGCGACGTCGCGCTCCTTGAAGCTGACCCGGCCGAGCTCCATCCGACTGATCTTGGACTCCGAGGCCCGGATCGCGTACCCGGCGTCCTCACGGGTGATGCCGCGCCCCTCGCGGAGCCGGCGCAGCTGGGAACCGAGGAGGATCCGGCGGACCATCGAGCCGCCGCCCGGCTGAACTGTGGTCATGCGGTCGAAACCTCCACCTAGGGCAAACAGCGCACAGTCTGCCATCAGTTGAGCGCTGACGGTGCCGATACTGACGGATGTTCCTATCAGTTCTGTACTCTGCACACCAGGATGCACGTGCATCCGGCGCTTGCATATGCCAATAGTGCTACTGCACGTGAATCGACTCTTGCATCTGCAGTGAGCGCAGAGGACCATGGTGCACGTGCACCTGCACATCCCTGGCAATCCCGCGGGCTCCGCGTCGACCCCACGCGCGACTCCGTGCACCCGCCCGGCAGCGTCCCCCGCGCGACCGGGCGTTCGTGTGCGCGCGCTCACCGGTCGCCGGGTGGCCGTGCGGCCTAGCGAGTCGGAGGTGACCGGCATGACCCCGGCGGGTCCAGCCGTGTCCGCCCCCTTATGGGAGGAGCTCTTCATGAGCACCGGAACGGCTTTGGCGGTCGACCCCCATGTGGTCACCTGTACGCTCGCCCCTCGCTACGAAGCCGTCAGAACCGCGCGCGACTTCGCCAGGACCGCTCTCCAGCGCTGGGGACTGGGCGAGCTGTTCGACGACGTCGCGCTGGTGGCCTCGGAACTGGTGACCAACGCCCTGCGGCACGCGATAGGCGCGCGCCCCGATCAACCGGGCCTGCTGGTCCCGGCGCAGGCCGTCCCCGACGGCCGGCTGCCGATCCGGATCAGCCTGGTGCACCGCTCCCCGCAGGTGGTCTGCGCGGTGAGCGACCCCAGCACCACGGGCCCGGTGGCCCGGGAGGCGGACTTCGTCGCGGAGTCCGGCCGGGGGCTGCACCTGGTCGACTCCTTCAGCCGCTCGTGGGGCTGGCACCCGCTGGGCGGCGGCAAGGTGGTCTGGGCGCTCTTCGAGTCCGAGGAGAGCGCGACGGTGGAGGCCGGTGGGCGGCACCGGCGGTCCGCCTAGGACGCGCGGCAGGACATGCGGCAGGACGGGCGGCGGCGGAGCTCGCGACGGGACACGTCGCGGGGCGCGCGGCAGGACACGCGGCCGGACATGCGGCCCGGAACCGCGCCGACGGGCGCGTGGCGGCCGGAGAGGACAAAGGCCGTCGTGGTGTCAGCACCCACGACGGCCACCCGATGGCGAAGACGGCGGCCGGTCAGACCGCCAGGTGGTCGAACTCCCCGTCCTTGACGCCGAGCAGCATCGCGGCGATCTCGGCCCGCGTGTAGATGAGCGCCGGCCCGTCCGGGAAGCGCGAGTTGCGCATCGCCACCTCGCCCCCCGGGAGGGCGGCGAACTCGACGCAGTTGCCCTGGGAGTTGCTGTACAGGCTCTTCTGCCAGACCACATCCTTGAGGTCCGCAGCCGCCATCCCGTTGTGCGCGTCATAGGTGTCGTACGTGTCGTGCATAGAAGTCTCCCGAAGAGCTCCGGAGTGATCGTCCAGCTCGGCGCCCCGGCCCTCAGCCGCGACGACGGGGGCCGGCCCCGTACCGGCCCGGCACAACGCCTCACTTGACGCGATGATAGCTGGCAGTGCACGTGCATCAGCACGGGACGTTGCAGGTGCACGAGGCCTTCACGGGTGACCCCCCGACCCCCGCCTGACGGTACGTAAACGGACATAGTCGACTGAATCGGGGGCCCTCCGATAACCCCCCGTAGGCGACCCCCCGCTGAATGTTGATCTTCGAACGCCGGGAGTCGCGCGCCCGTGACCCTCCGTCAGCCGGTTTCAAACCTGTGAGACATCTCACTCCCGGAGGCTGCAACGGACCCCCCGCCCGGGAGCGTCATATCCGGCACCGGTGACCGAGTGGAGATTCGGCGAGAAATGTCCGGATTACGGACGCTCCGACCCTCCCCGTGCGGTAGCCGACTGCAACCCCGGCGGGCCGATGTCCTACGATCTCCGCCATGAGCACCGCAGCCATCCCGGGCGCGCCACTGCCCGTCCGCACTCCAGGCTCCCGTGCGCGGGGGCGCCACCGCCGTCCCGAGCGCCCCGAGATCCCGGCCGGTTCCCCGGCCCTGCTGCTCGCCGTGCCCGCGACCGCCGGGCCCGAGTCCCGTCCCGTCGTCGACGAGCTGCTGTCGATCGTCCGCAGCGAGCAGAACGGCGTCGAGACGGCGGCCGGCTACCTCGCCGACGCCGAGGGCGCCGAGAACTCCGGCGAGCGCACCGTCGCCGAGCTGCTGGCGCACGCCGCCGGCGTGGGCGCGCCCGCGCCGATCGTGGTACCGCTGGTCGCCGGCCCGCACGGCTTCCTCGACGACCTGCACGCGCTGGCGGCCGAGTACGGCTCGCCCGTCACCGACGCGCTCGGCCCGCACCCGCTGCTCGCCGAGGCCGTCCACGTCCGTCTCTCCGAGGCCAACCTGGCCCGCGCCGACCGCGCCCGGCTGTTCGCCATCGCCACCGCCGCCGACGGCGTGGTCCTCACCACCGTCGGTGGCGAGGAGGCCGCCGCCGCGGCCGGCATCACCGGCGTGCTGCTCGCCGCGCGCCTCGCCGTGCCGGTGGTCGCCGCCGCGCTCGACGTGCCCGGCTCGGTGGCCGCCGCCGTCCAGCACCTCAAGGACACCGGCTCCGAGCGCCCCGCGCTGGCCCCGCTGGTGATCGGCCCGGAGGCCGACGCCGAGCTGCTGGCCGCCGCCGCCGAGGAGACCGGCTGCCCGAGCGCCGCCCCGCTGGGCGCCTACCCGACGGTCGGCCAGCTGATCGCCTCCACCTACCTGGCCGCGCTGCCGGCCCCCGTCGAGGTGCCGGCCGAGGCCGACGCCGAGGAGCCCGCCGCCGAGTAGGTCCGTACGGACGCCCGAGGGGCCCGGTACCGCGTGTCGGTACCGGGCCCCTCCCTTTTCCGCCACCTGCCGGGCGCCGCAGGCCGCGGGGGTGGGCGTACCGCTGCGGCGCGCCCGCCGGGGTGACGGTGGTTCCACTGACGGACCGCGCGGTCACCAGGTCGTGGCGGGCTCTGGAACCCCCTGGCCGGGCAGGGCCGGCCGGGGTGACGGCCGGTTCGCCCCCGGAACGGCAACCCGTGGGCATGCGTGCCGGGTTGAGGTGCCGTCGGCGTCGAGCAGCACCTCCTCGGTGACCCGTACGACGCTCCGCGGGCCGCGCGCCACCGCCCCGGCGGCGGCACCGGAGCCACGGCGGCTCGCCCGGCGACGGCCGGCGCGGGGCCGCAGGGGCCGCCTGGGGGCCGTCGGGGCCGCTCGGGGCGCCGAGGGCGGCCACGGGCCCGGACGGGGGCCCATGGCCCGCTCAGCGGGCGACGCAGCGGCCCCCTCGCCGACCGCGGCGGCCACCGCGCCCGCCCCGCGGCCGGCGGCGCATCCTCCTGCGGAGCGCCGGAGTTGGAGACCATTCGTCCCGTATGCCCGATCTTTGGCGCTTTGCCCGAACGCGTACCCGCGCCACCTGGGAGCCGACCGCGGCGGCCGGCACCCCGCCGACCGGCGGAGCATCGCCCACCGAGGCGGCGAAGTTGGAGGCCACCCGTCCACTCTGTCCGGTCTGCCGCATTTTGACCGGCTATGCGCGCCAGGGCATTTCGGGACCGGCGACGACCACCCCAGCCCCTCGGCCGCGCCCGTCGTCGCGCAACCCGCCACCCGGTCGGCCACGCCGCACCTCGCCCCTGATGCACGGGCAGAACCGCTCGACCGTACGGAGGTTGCCGGAAAACGGTCATTTCTGATCATGATGGACAGCGGAATCGGGCCGCGCCCGCACCTCGTGACGAGCGTCACACATGTTTGCGGTTTGAGAACGGGTCTGCTTAACGTGCTCCCCGTTCGTGGCCACACGGACCCAGTGCATCCGCAACGCCGAGTCCTGCCGTCGGATGCGCTGGCAGCGCAGAACGCACCACGGCAGGAGCGGGGGACCCACAGGTAAGTCGCCCCGGACCGGTCCTCGCGGCCGGTTCAGGGCTAGGGGTGAAGCCGCCAACCACAGCGCGGCCGGGCAACTCCAGCCCGAATCCGACAGCTCACCTCGCAGGCGTGGGAGAGGACCACGTCTTCATGCTTCCCACCAACGGCACCGCCCTGCCCCGCCGTGCCCGCCGCCTGATCGCCGCCATCGGCGTCGCCGGCGTCGGCCTCTCGATCCCCACCCTCACCGCCGGCTCCGCCTCCGCCGCCTCGGTCGCCACCTGGGACAAGGTCGCGCAGTGCGAGAGTGGCGGCAACTGGGCCATCAACACCGGCAACGGCTTCTACGGCGGCCTGCAGTTCACCTCCAGCACCTGGGCCGCCTTCGGCGGCACCGCCTTCGCCCCGCGCGCCGACCTGGCCACCAAGGACCAGCAGATCGCGACCGCCGAGAAGGTGCTCGCCGTCCAGGGCCCCGGCGCCTGGCCCGTCTGCTCCGTCAAGGCCGGCCTGACCAAGGGCGGCGCCCCCGCCGCCGTCGACACCGCCGCCCCGGCCGCCGCCAAGCCCGCCACCCCGGCCCCCGCCGCCAAGCCGGCCGCCCCGGCCCCCGCCGCCCCGAAGCCCGCCGAGGCCCCCAAGCCCGCCGCGCAGGCCCCGGCGCAGACCCCGGCCCAGGACGCCGCCAAGGGCGCCCAGGACTGGCAGAAGTGGCGCCAGCAGGACGGCCGCGGCCAGTACACCGTCATCGCCGGCGACTGGCTCTCCGCGATCGCCGACCGCAACCACGTCCAGGGCGGCTGGGAGCGCCTGTACGAGCTCAACCGCGACGTCCTGACCGACGGCCCGAACGTCATCTACCCGGGCCAGCAGCTGGCCCTGGGCGAGCGCGGCGGCCGTTCCCAGGACGGCGCCTCGGAGCAGAAGTTCGACTGGTTCGACCGCTCCGGCGGCAAGACCCAGCAGGGCGCGGCGACCACCCCGGCCACCAAGCCGGCCGCGGCCAAGCCCGCCGCCCAGACCCCGGCCCCGGCGGCCCAGGCCGTCACCGGCTCCAAGGCCGCCGCGGTCTCCTTCGCCCAGTCCAAGGTCGGCCAGGCGTACGTCTACGGCGGCACCGGCAACGGCGGTTGGGACTGCTCCGGCCTGACCCAGGCCGCCCTGCGCGCCGCCGGCATCTCGGTGCCGCGCGTCGCCGCCGACCAGGCCGCCGCGAGCACCCACGTCTCGCTGGACTCCCTGCAGCCGGGCGACCTGCTGTTCTGGTCCAACAACGGCAAGGACTCCGGCGTCTACCACGTCGCGATCTACATCGGCGACGGCAAGTACGTCGAGGCCGCCAACCCGCGTTCGGGCGTCCGCGTGGCGACCGTCGCGAGCTGGGCCCCGGACTTCGCCGGCCGCGTCTGATCCCGCACCCGAAGCCCCCGGGAGGAGCCCTGCCGCTCCCCCGGGGGCTTCGGCCTGCCCGAGTACGCGCCGGCGCGCTCAGGACCTGCCCCGGACCTGCCCGCGTGGCCGGAACCCTCCCCGGCGGGGCATGCTGCTGCCCCGCACCCGAGGAGGAGTCACCATGGCACCACAGGTCACCGTCACGCTCGACGCCAACCTCGCGATCGACGCGATGATGCTCTCCGGCACCAGGAACCCGCAGGACGCCGTCGAGCTGATCCTCCGCGACTACCTGGCCCGCGGCCGCCGCACCGAGACCCGGACCGGCGACGCCTCGGACGGGCACCGGGTCGCCCAGGACCGGCCGACCGCCCAGGAGGGCTAGGAACACGCGGAGGAACGCGCGGAGGAACGCGAGAAGGGTCCCCGGGAGCTTCCCGGGGACCCTTCTCGCGTACGCGCGCGGCGGCTACCTGGCGCGGCCGCCGGTGGAGCCGCGCATCACCAGCTCCGGCTGGAACATGAACTCCCCGCGCTGGGCGGCGTTCCCGCCGACCTCCTCCAGCAGGGCGTCCACGGCCGCGATGGCCATCGCCTCGACCGGCTGGCGCACGGTGGTCAGCGGCGGCTCGGTGAAGGCGATCAGCGGCGAGTCGTCGAAGCCGATCACCGAGACGTCCTGCGGCACCGACAGGCCACGCCGGCGCACCGCGCGGATCGCGCCGAGCGCCATCATGTCGCTGCCGCAGACGATCGCGGTGCAGCCCTTGTCGAGCAGCGCCCCGGCCGCCGCGTCCCCGCCCTCCACGCTGAACAGCGTGAGGTGGACGAGGTTCTCGGTCTCCTCCTGGCTTCGGCCGAGCAGCTCCTTCATCGCGGCGGTGAAGCCCTCGATCTTGCGCTGCACCGGCACGTAACGCCGCGGCCCGACCGCCAGGCCGATCCGCTCGTGGCCGAGCTCGACCAGGTGCTGGACGCCCATCCACATCGCCGCCCGGTCGTCCGGCGAGATGAACGGGGCGTCGATCTGCTCGCTGAAGCCGTTGATCAGCACGAACGGCACCTGCCGGCCGGCGAGCCGGGCGTACCGGCCGTGGTCGGCGCTGGTGTCGGCGTGCAGGCCGGAGACGAAGACGATGCCCGCGACCCCGCGGTCGACCAGCATCTCCACCAGTTCGTCCTCGGTGGAACCGCCGGGGATCTGGGTGCAGAGCACCGGCGTGAAGCCGTGCCGGCTCAGCACCTGCTCGATCACCTGCGCCAGCGCGGGGAAGATCGGATTGCTCAGCTCCGGGGTGATCAGGCCGATCAGCCCCGCGCTGCGCTGGCGCAGCCGGGTCGGCCGCTCGTACCCGAGCACGTCGAGCGCCGCCAGCACGGTCTGCCGCGTGGTGGCGGAGACGCCCGCCTTTCCGTTGAGCACGCGGGAGACGGTGGCTTCACTGACCCCTGCCTGTGCCGCGATGTCTGAGAGTCGCGCCGTAGTCACGGTCCCAGAGCCTATTGCAATCACGTCAAACCGCCCACCAGCCGGTGCTGTCCGGAGCGAGTTCGACCTCGCCGCCGGCCACCGTGAGCGCGTCGTCGGAGGAGAGCAGCAGCCGGCCCGGGGCCGGGATCCGCACCGGGGCTCCGGTGGTGTTCACGGTGCACACGAAGGACCCGGCGGCGGAGCGGCGGCGGAAGACCAGAGTGCCCTCGGGACCGGACAGCCACTCGACCTCGGTGCCCGCGCCGAGCGCGGGGTGCTCGCGGCGCACGGCCAGGGCGCTGCGGTACAGCTCCAGGGTGGACGTCGGGTCGCCGGTCTGCGCCTCGACGCTGAGCTCCGCCCAGGTGGCGGGCTGGGGCAGCCAGCTGGGGCCGCCGGCGGTCGGGCCGAAGCCGTACGGGGCCTCGGTGCCGGACCACGGGATCGGCACCCGGCAGCCGTCGCGGTAGCCGTCCTGACCGGCCTTGCGGAAGAAGGACGGGTCCTGGCGGACCTCGTCGGGCAGGTCGGTGACGTCCGGCAGGCCGAGCTCCTCGCCCTGGTAGACGTACGCGGAGCCGGGCAGCGCGAGCATCAGCAGGGTGGCGGCGCGGGCGCGGCGCAGGCCGAGCCCGCGGTCGCCGGGGGTGCGGATCTGGGTGCCCAGGCCCGGCTCGTTGGCGAAGCGGGTGGCGTGCCGGGTGACGTCGTGGTTGGAGAGCACCCAGGTGGTGGGGGCGTCGACCGGGCGCATCGAGTCGAGCGAGACGTCGATGACCTCGCGCAGCTCGGCGGCGTCCCAAGAGGTGCCCAGGTACTGGAAGTTGAAGGCCTGGTGCAGCTCGTCGGGGCGGACGTAGTTGGCGGTGCGCTGGACGGTGGGGGTCCACGCCTCGGCGACGCCGATCCGCTGGCCCGGGTATTCGTCGAGGATTTTACGCCAGCTGCGGTAGATCGCGTGGACGCCGTCCTGGTCGAAGAAGGGCATCACGTCGTTGCCGAGCAGCTTCAGCTGGTCGGCGCCGCCGAGGTCGGGCAGGCCGGGGGCCTTGACCAGGCCGTGGGCGACGTCGATGCGGAAGCCGTCGACGCCCATGTCCAGCCAGAAGCGCAGGATGGAGCGGAACTCGTCGGCGACCGCCGGGTTCTCCCAGTTGAAGTCGGGCTGCTCCGGGGCGAACAGGTGCAGGTACCAGTCGCCCGGGGTGCCGTCGGGGTTCTCGCTGCGGGTCCAGGCCGGGCCGCCGAAGATCGACTCCCAGTCGTTGGGCGGCAGCTCGCCGTTCCCGCCCTTGCCGGGACGGAAGTGGTAGCGGTCGCGCAGCGCCGAACCGGGGCCCTCGCGCAGGGCGCGCTGGAACCACTCGTGCTGGTCGGAGGAGTGGTTGGGGACCAGGTCCACGATGATCCGCAGGCCCAGCTCGTGGGCATCGCGGATCAGCGCGTCGGCGTCCAGCAGGGTGCCGAACATCGGGTCGACCGCGCGGTAGTCGGAGACGTCGTAGCCGGCGTCGGCCTGCGGGGAGGCGTAGAAGGGGGACAGCCAGACGGCGTCCACGCCCAGGTCGCGCAGGTAGGGCAGGCGGCTGCGGATGCCGGGCAGGTCACCCATGCCGTCGCCGTTGGAGTCGGCGAAGCTGCGCGGGTACACCTGGTAGATGACCGCGTCCCGCCACCAGCCTCTGGACGCGCCGGCGGTCGCCTCGTGAGCGGTGGTGTCGGCGGCGGGCCGGGAGGTGTCGGCCAGGTTCTGGGTCATGGGGGTTTCCCTTTGGTGGTGAGAACTGCTGGAGCGGTCAGGACTTGGAGGCGCCGGCGGTCAGGCCGGTGACCAGGTGCCGCTGCACCAGGTAGAAGAGGACCGAGGACGGGATCGCGATGAGCACCGCGGTCGCGGCCATCAGGTTCCACTGGGAGTCGTGCTCGCTGACGAAGGTCTGCAGGCCGACGGCCAGCGTGTAGTTGTCGGAGCTGAGCATGAAGGTGGAGGCGAAGGCGACCTCGGCCCAGGCGGTGAGGAAGGAGTAGAACGCGGCGACCGCGAGGCCCGGGCGGGCCAGCGGCAGCACCAGCCGCCAGAAGGTGCCGAACGGGCTGAGCCCGTCGACCCGGCCGGCCTCGTCGATCTCCACCGGGATGGTGTCGAAGTAGCCCTTCAGCAGCCAGGCGCAGTACGGCACGGTGGTGGTCGAGTAGACCAGGATCAGACCGAGGTAGGTGTCCAGCAGGTTGAGCTCGGACAGGATCGTGTACATCGGCACGATCAGCACCGCGATCGGGAACATCTGGGTGACCAGCAGCGACCACATCAGCGGGCGGTGGCCGGGGAAGCGCATCCGGGAGACGGCGTAGCCGGTGGTGGCGGCGATCATCACACCGAGCACGGTGGTGGCGCCGGAGACCAGGAAGGCGTTGCCGAACCAGGCGAAGAAGTCGGTGTCGAAGAGGACGGTGTCGTAGTTCGACAGCGTCATCTTGTCGAGGATCTCGCCGGGGTGGAGGTAGTCCGTCTTGTCGGGCCCGAGCGAGATGTAGACGATCCACAGCACCGGGAAGAGCGCGACGGCGCTGGCGAGGATCAGCGCGCCGTGCGAGAGCGCGGTGGCGAGGGGGCCCGCCTGGCCGCGTCCGCGGCGGCGGGGCTTGCGGGCGGCGTGCGCGGCGGGGCGGGCCGCGGGGGCGGTGGGTCGTTCGGTGGTGGTGGTCATCGGGGGTACCTGCCTTCCTGGTCGCTTCGGTCGGGGCTTCGGCGGGGCGGCGTCAGCCGTTGGCCTTCTCGTTGCGGGCGAGCCAGCGCCGGTAGAAGGCGGTGAAGACGATGAGGATGGACAGCAGGATCACGCCGTACGCGGCGGACTGCGCGTAGTCGCGGGGCTGCTGGCCGAAGCCGAGGCGGTAGGCCCAGGTGACGAGCAGCTGCGTGTCGGGCGCGCCGTTGCCGAACAGCAGGAAGATCACCGCGAACTGGTTGAAGGTCCAGATGACCCCGAGCAGGACGACGGTCGAGGAGACCGTGCGCAGCCCCGGCAGGGTGACGTGGCGGAAGCGCTGCCAGGCGGTGGCGCCGTCCATCTCGGCGGCCTCGTACAGCTCGGCGGGGATCGACTGCAGACCGCCGAGCAGCGAGATCATCATGAACGGCACGCCGACCCAGGTGTTGACCAGGACGGCGGCGGCCTTCTGGGCGGTCGGGTCGTCCAGCCAGCCGGGCTCGGGCAGGTGGAGGGCGGAGAGCAGGCCGTTGACGGCGCCGCCGTCGGCGAGCATCAGGCGCCAGGAGAAGACGGTGACGAAGGTGGGGACGGCCCAGGGCAGGATGAGCAGCATCCGGTAGAGGGCGCGGCCGCGCAGCTTCTGGTTGAGCAGCAGGGCCAGGCCCAGGCCGATCGTGTAGTGCAGGAGCACGCAGAGCGCGGTCCAGCTGATGGTCCACACGAAGTGCGACCAGAACCGGTCGTACGAGCCGGGTCCCCAGAGGATGTCGGCGTAGTTGTCGAAGCCGACGAACTTGTAGGTCGCCGGGATCTCGTTGACGCCGATCTTGCGGGCCGAGTTGAGGCTGTTGGCGTCGGTGAGGGTCAGGTAGAAGCCCTCGGCCAGCGGGTAGAGCACCAGGACGCCGAGGACCAGCACGACCGGCGCGATCATCGCGTAGGCGTACCAGTTCTTGGCGTACGAGAGCTTGAGGCGCTGCACGAGGCCGGGACGCGGTTCGCGGTCCCGGCTGCCCTGGCCGGGAGCGCCCTGCACGGCGACTGCCATTGTTCGACACCTTCTCGGGGGAGGTCCGCAGCCTCGGGTGGTGGGACTGCTGGGGATACGGGGGTGGCCGCCCGGCCCGCCGGCAGGGGGTGGCGGCGGGCCGGGCGGCTCGTTGGGACTTACTTCGCGAAGCCGGGGAGGAGCTTGGCGAAGTCGGTGGAGACGGTGTTCAGGCCCTCCTGGGTCGAGGTGCCCTGAACGATCTTGCCGAGGTTGGTGCCGAAGGGGCCGAACAGCGAGCTGTACTCGGCCAGCTCGGGACGCGGCTTGGCGCTGTCCAGCACGGCCTGGAAGCCGGCGATGCCGGGGTCGGCCTTGACCTCGGGGGTGAAGGCGTCGGCGCGGGTCGGCAGGGTGGAGTTCTTCTGCGCGATGAACGCCTGGCTCTCGGCGGAGGTCATGAAGGCGGCGAACTTGGCGGCGGCGGCCTTGTGGGCGGCGTCGGAGCCGGCGTACACCGAGATGTTGTGGCCGCCGGTGGGGGCGCCGGCCTTGCCGGCGGAGCCGGCCGGGACGGCCGCGATGCCGAGGTTCTTCTTGTCGGAGAAGGCGGCGCCCTTGTAGATGTTGGTGATCTCCCAGGGACCCTGGATGATCGCCGCGACCTTGCCGCTGTTGAACGCGTCCATCATGTGGGCGTAGGCGTCGGTGGTGACGTCGGCCTTGGCCATGCCGGGCGAGGTGAACATCGACTTGTAGGTCTCGACGCCGCGGACGGCCTCGGGCGAGGTGATGCTGATCTTCTTGCCGGCGGCGTCGACGGTGTCGGTGCCCTCGCCGAAGAGGAACGGCATCGCGTAGTAGCCGTCGGCGGCCTTCAGCCAGAAGCCCTCGGCGCCGGTCTTCTCCTTGATGGTGGCGGCCGCGGTCTTCAGCTCGTCCCAGGTCTTCGGGGCGGCGGAGACACCGGCCTTGGTGAAGAGGTCCTTGTTGTAGAGCAGACCGAGGGTGTCGGTGACCAGCGGGATGCCGTAGATCTTGCCCTGGTACTTGGCCTGCTGGATCAGGCTGGGCTGGAAGGCCGCCGAGTCGGTGGCGGCCGGGGTGCCGTCCAGCGGCTCCAGGTAGCCGGCCTTGGCGAAGGCCGCGGTCCAGCCGACCTCCGAGCGGAACACGTCCGGAGCGCCCTTGGCCCCCATGGCGGTCTGGAGCTTGTTCTGGGCCTGGTCGAACGGGACGTTGACGAAGTTGACCTTGATGTTCGGGTTGGCCGCCTCGAACTTCTTGGCCAGCTCCTGGTAGTTCGGCGCCTCGTTGGTGGCGTTCGACGTGTCCCAGTAGGTGAGGGTGACCGGCCCGCCGGCCGTGCCGTCCGAACTGGAGCCGCTGCTGCTACAAGCAGCCATCGAGACCGCGAGGGCCACAACGAGGGCAGAGGCCGCGATGCCACGCCGCATGAGAACTCCTAGAGGGGGTGGGGGTGCCCGATGTGGTGGGAGGCAGGCGCATAATGGCTGCCTCGTGCCGACTGCGCCTTTGCGGCCGTCGAGCTGGGAAGGAACGTAACAGCGGGCCGAGCGCCCCGGAAAGTCCTTGCAGCAAGTTTCTGCAAGAAACGGGGATCGTTACGCCCGCGTGTCCTTCACGTTGCCGCGCGGTAGTTGACAGGGCTCCCAATTGCCCCGATCTGTCCGTTTTTGCCAGTGGATCATGCAAACGGAAAGTGGCCGCAAGCCCTCTGAAAGGCTTGCGGCCACCCCGGTTGCGACCCCCGTGTTACGGCTCAGTTCACCCCGAGCCGCAGCACCGTCGTCGAGTGGAACTCCTCCCCCGGCCGCAGCTCGGTGCTCGGGAAGGACGGGTGGTGCGGGGAGTCCGGGAAGTGCTGGGTCTCCAGCGCCACCCCGGCGTGCGGCCCGTACGGCACCCCGCGCGCGCCGGTGACGTCCCCGCGGAACTTGTTCGCCGTGTACACCTGCAGCCCGGGCTCGGTGGTCAGCACCTCCAGCGTCCGCCCGCTCACCGGGTCCTCCAGCAGGGCGGCCCGCGCCGGACGGCCGTCGGCCGGACGCGGGCGCAGCACCCAGTTGTGGTCGTAGCCGCCGGGGCCGGTCAGCTGCGGGTGGTCGTCGTGGACGCCCTTGCCGATCGGGCGGGCGGTGGTGAAGTCGAACGGCGTCCCGGCCACCGGGTCGATCCGCCCGTACGGGATCTGTCGCTCGTCGGCGGGGGTGTAGCCGTCGGCGTCCAGGGTGAGCAGGTGGCCCAGGACGTCGCCGGAGCCCTCGCCGGCCAGGTTGAAGTAGGCGTGGTTGGTGAGGTTCAGCACGGTGGGGCGGGTGGTCACCGCGCGGTAGGCGATGGTGAGCTCCCCGGCGGCGTCCAGCGCGTAGTCGATCCAGGTGTCCAGCCCGCCGGGGAAGCCCTGGTCGCCGTCCGGGCTGTGCAGGTGCAGCCGGACCCCGTCGGGCAGCGGCTCGGACTCCCACATCCGGTGCGAGAAGCCGTCCGGTCCGCCGTGCAGGGTCATGCCGCCGCCGGTGGGGGCGAGCGGGTGCGCGGCGCCGTCCAGGACGACCCGGCTGCCGTCGATGCGGTTGGCGTAGCGGCCGACCACGGAACCGTAGTGCCGGGCCGGGCCGAGGATCCCGGCGAGCCGGTCGGGGGCGAGCAGCACCTGGGCGGTGCGGCCGGCCCGGTCCGGGGCCGACAGGGTGTGCAGGGTGGCGCCGAGGGTGAGCACGCTCGCCTCGTACGGGCCGGCCCGCAGCGTCCAGCGTTCGATCGCCGCGCCCGCGCCGGAGGGCTCCAGGGGCTCGCGCCGCACGCTCGTCACGGGCGGGCCGTCCGCCCGCCGGTCCGCCCGCTGCTCCGGGGGCGTCGCCATGGCCTGCTCCTCACTGGCGGCCACGGCTCACCGCGGGGCCGCCCGGTCCGGTTTCCGTACGGGGCCAGCCTAGTCAGCTGAGAGGTGCGCGGGGCTCTCCTGGAGCCCCGCGCGCCGTCGTTCTGCCGCGGGCGCCGGGGTGCTCACTCCTCGGTGGGGGCGCCCCGCTCCTCGGCCTGGATCTCCAGGGCGGCGGCCAGCCCGTCCGGGCCGCTGCCGGCCTTGCGGTAGACCGCCGCCAGGCGACGGTTGACCAGGCTGAGGTGGACGTCCAGCTCCTCGGCGATCCGCTGCGGCGGCAGGCCCTCCACCGCCAGCCGGGCGACCTCCCACTCGGGCTTGCTGAGCGCGTCCTTGCTGAAGCTGCGCAGCCGGTTGGGCCGCAGGCCGTAGTTGGCGAGCTCGCGCCGGGCCCGGCCGACCAGGCCCTCGGCGGAGCAGTACTGGGCGAGTTCGATGCCCTGGTACAGGTGCTCCTGGGCCTCGTCGAGGCGGCCGACCCGGCGCAGCGCGGCGCCGAGGTCCACCAGGGCGACGGCGTGCTCGTAGCCGGCCGGGGACTGGCCGAGGTGCAGCACGGCCTGCTCCAGCAGGTCGACCGCCTGCTGGCCGTCCTCGATCTGCGCGTTCAGGCGCAGCGCCGTCCCGATCGCCGAGGCGGTGCCGAACTTGCGGGCGGAGGCGACGGCCTTGTCGGCCAGCGAGCGGGCCCGGTCGGGGTCGTCGTCGGCGAGGGCGATCGCGAGGTGGCTGGCCCACGGCGCCCAGACGGTGTTGTGCCAGCCGCGTTCCTCCAGCCGGGAGCCGACCTCGGTGAGCGCGGCGACCGCGCCGGCCGGCTTCTTCATGGCCAGCAGCAGCTTGCCGTACAGCGAGGGCGCGTCGGGCAGCACCATGGCGTTGGCGTGGTACGGCGGGCGGAAGCCGAAGTCGTTGGCGACCTCCCAGGCCTCGGTGACCCGGCCGCGGGCCAGCAGGGTGTCGACCAGCACGCCGACGGCGTCCCAGGCGAGCGGCAGCTTGGGGCCGATCCGCTCGGAGAGGCGCAGCGCGCGGCGCAGGAAGTCCTCGGCCTCGGCGAGCAGTCCGCGCCGGAAGCGGGCCAGTCCCATCAGGAAGTAGGCGAAGCCCCGGTGGGCGCCGCTCCAGCCGGCGAACTCGAACTGGATGATGGCGTCCGAGAACAGCCGCTCGGCCTGGGCGATCCGGTCGTTGTAGGTGTAGGTGAGGCCGATGATCGAGGGCAGTTCGAAGCCCCAGGTGCTGTCGGTCCAGCCCAGTCCCTTGGGCAGCCGGCCGTTGTCGAGGGCCTCGTCCGCGTGGAGGAGCGCGTCGGCGGAGGGCTCGCCGCGCAGGGTGAGGTCCCAGGCGCGCATGGCGAGGACGGCGCGGTCGGCGGCCTCGCGGCCGGTGAGGTCCGCGCAGAGCCGGCCCAGCCGGGCCGAGCGGGCGGGCCCGTCCTCCTCGGACTTGCGGAACGCGTGCCACATGAACGAGGCGGCCTGGAGCCGGAGTTCGCCCGCCGGGTCGTCGACGGTCCGCTCCGCCTCGCGCTGGCAGACCAGCGCGGCCTCGCGCAGTTCGCCGCTGTGCGCGAGCACCTCGGAGAGCCGGAAGGTGGCGTCGACCCGCAGGGCGGGGCGCAGCGGTCCCTCCTCGGGGTCGAGGGCGAGCTTGAGCTGGTTGACGGTGGCGGAGGGGTCGGTGAGCAGGGCGGCGCAGCCGAGTTCGTACAGCACCTCGGCGCGGATGTGGTCCTCCGGCGGCTCGTCGAGGGCGCGGCGCAGGCAGCGCTGGGCGGCCTCGGGGGAGCCGATCAGCAGGTGCTCGCCGGCGGCGCGGCGCAGCTTGCGCACGGTGCGGTCGTCGCCCTCGCCGGGGAAGGTCTCGACCAGGTGGCGGGAGGCGGCGAGCAGGCCGAGGCCGGCGTTCTCGATCTCGGCGGCGGCGACGCCGTGCATGCCGGTGCGGGTGGACTCCGGCATGGTGTTGTAGATGGAGCTGCCGATCAGCGGGTGGACGAACTCCAGGTTGCCGTTGGGGGTCTGGGTCAGCACCCGTTGCTTGCGCAGCTGCTTGACGGACTCGCGGGCGCCCTCGGGGCTCTGGGTGGAGATCCGGGTGGCGAGGTCGGGGCGGATGTCGGTGCCGAGCATGGCGCAGGCCCAGGCGAAGCGCAGGGTGGTGGCGCCGAGCCGGTCGAGCCAGCCCTTGAGGGTCGTCCCGGTGGCGTCGACGGCCAGTTCGCGCAGCTGGGTGGAGTTCTCCTCGACCGGTTCGAGCTCCTGGTCGCGGACCTGCTCCAGCAGGGCGAAGGCCTGGTAGGGGTTGCCGCTGACGACGTTCCAGAACTCGTAGCAGAACGCGCCCTCGGCCTCGTCGCCGAGCTCGGAGCGGAGCATGTCGGTGATGGAGTCGAGGGTGAGGCGCTTGAGCTCGTGCCGGCGGGTGGCACGCCGGTCGATCTCCTGGCGGTGCTTGGCGGCCTCCTCGTTCCAGTCCTGTTCGTCCTCGCGGAAGGCGAAGACCAGGAGGACGGGCAGCTCCTTGGCGCGCAGCGAGAAGGTGGCGAGCCAGTTGAGGGATTCCAGGTCGGCCCAGTGCAGGTCGTCGACGATGAAGACCAACGGGGCCATGCGCGGCGCGAGTTGGGCCATCACGAAGTCCAGGCCGTCGCGCACGCCCTGCGGGTCGAGGCGGCGGGCGCCGGCCTTGGGCGCCTGCAGGCCGATGGCGGGGCCGACCACGTCGACCCAGGTGCCGAGGACCTGTTCGCGCTCCTCCGCGCAGAGGCCGCCGAGGACGGGCTGGAGCAGCTGGCGCAGGACGTGGTAGGGCTCGGTGAACTGGCGTTCGCCACCGCGGGCGAAGAGCACGGTGGTGCCCTCGCGGAGCTTGGCGATCCGGCGGACCTCGTGCAGCAGACTGGTCTTGCCGATGCCGGGCCGGCCGTAGAAGGTGAGGAGTTCGCCGATCTCGGTACCGCCGGAGGCGAATTCGCGGCACAGTCGTTCCACCGCCTCTTCGGCGGACCGCAGTTCGTTGTCACGGTCGCGCAGGCGGACCCGGGGCGGCGCGGTGTCCCGGTCGTGTCCGGCCGTCGCCCGATGTTCGTGTTCCTGCTCGGTCACCGCTGCGCCTCCACCGTCGACGGACCCTGGTCGTGGTTGCGAGGTTAGCGCCGCGGGGAGCACGCCGTGCGGCATTCGCCCAGGCCGGGGCCGGAATGGAGGGTTCGGGCAGCTTGCCGGGGGCAATTGCCCTATATACCTAACGTCGGGTCATCGCATCGGATACTCTTCCGCCCGCTAGCCGGTGTTGATCATGCCATGCCACACTGCGTCCGTCGAGCCCTTTCCGCACGGCTCGCCCGCCCCCGGCCCCAGCATCACCCCCTCCCCCACTCTCAGCACCCCCACCACCCTCCGTAGCCCGGGAGTCCGATGTCTGACGAACGCTCACTTCAGATCCCGTTCCCGCACCGGCGCAACCTCCACGGCCCGTACGCCACCACGCTCCACCGCGACTGGCTGGACCGGCACCCGCTGATCGCCGATCCCGACCACCCCGCGTACGCGCACTGGGAGGTGGTCGAGCTCGCGGCGCTCGGCTACCCCGACGCCGGACCGGAAGAACTCGCCCTGGCGGCCGACCTGATGGGCTTCTACTTCCTCTTCGACGACCAGTTCGACGGCCCGCTCGGCCGCCGCCCCGCCGAGGTCACCCCGATCTGCGGCCGGCTCATCGAGGTCCTCCACGGCGCCCGCCCCGACCCGTCCTCGGCGGTGCAGACCGCCTTCGCGGACCTCTGGGAGCGCAGCGCGCGCGGCATGCCCGCGCGCTGGCAGGCGCGCGCCGCCTACAACTGGGAGTGGTACCTCGCCAGCCACCCCGCCGAGGCCGCCGGACGGATCTCCGAGCGGCCGCCGGACCGCAACGGCTACCTGGTGCTGCGCCGTGGCACCGCCGCCATGGAGACCATCTTCGACATGGTCGAGCGCCTCGGCCGCTTCGAGGTCCCGCCGGGCGTGTTCCACCACCCGGTGCTGCGCCAACTGCGCCAGCTCGCCGCCGACATACCCTCGCTCAGCAACGACGTGCGGTCCTTCCCGCTGGAGGCGCCGCGCGGCGACGTCAACAACCTGGTGATGATCGTCCAGCGCGAGCGCGGCTGCTCCGCCGAGGAGGCCTGCGCGGTGGTGCTGGCCGAGGCCCAGCTGATGGTCGACCGCTGCCACGAGCTGTACGCCGAACTGCCCGCCGTCCACCGGGGCCTGGGCCTGTCCCGGGTGGAGCGGATCGTGGCGCAGCGGTACGCGGACGGGCTGCTCACCTGGCTGGCCGGCTACCTGCGCTGGGAGCGGCGCACCGGGCGCTACCGGACGGCGTGCGCCAGCGGTTCCACGCCCGGCACCGGGACCAAGCCCTCGGCCTGATCGCCGCGGGCCGGTCGCGGCCGGGTCGCGGCCCGGTGACGGCACCGTCCGCGGGCCGGTCGCGGCACCGTCCGTGGACCGGCCCTGCACGCACCGTAGCCGTCCCCGCCGGGGCGGACTAGGGTGGCCCGTCGGCGGGTGTCCCGGCGGGACACCCGGCCCAGTGCGTGTCCGTTCCTTCCGCCGGGCCGCCGTGCGCGGCCCGGCGCGCCGCTCGGGCCCGGCCCGGGCGGCGCCCGACGCCGCGAGGAGACACCCAGCGCATGACGGTCTACCAGCCCCCCGGCCACCCCGAGGCCATCGTCGCCTTCCGCCCCCGCTACGAGCACTGGATCGGCGGGCAGTGGACCCCGCCGGTCCGCGGCCGCTACTTCGAGAACCCCACCCCGGTCACCGGCCAGGTCTTCACCGAGGTCGCCCGGGGCACCGCCGAGGACGTCGAGGCCGCGCTCGACGCCGCCCACGCCGCCGCGCCCGCCTGGGGCCGCACCCCGCCCGCCGAGCGCGCCCAGGTGCTGCTGCGGATCGCCGACCGGATGGCCGACCACCTGGAGGAGCTGGCCGTCGCGGAGAGCTGGGAGAACGGCAAGCCGGTGCGCGAGACGCTGGCGGCCGACCTGCCGCTGGCGATCGACCACCTGCGCTACTTCGCCGGCGCGCTGCGCGCCCAGGAGGGCCACCTCTCCCAGTTGGACGAGGACACCGTGGCGTACCACTTCCAGGAGCCGCTGGGCGTGGTCGGCCAGATCATCCCGTGGAACTTCCCGCTGCTGATGGCGGTGTGGAAGCTCGCCCCGGCCCTGGCCGCCGGCAACGCGGTGGTGCTCAAGCCGGCCGAGCAGACGCCCGCCTCGATCCTGGTGCTGGTCGAGCTGATCGCCGACCTGCTGCCGCCGGGTGTGCTGAACGTGGTCAACGGCTTCGGCGTGGAGGCGGGCCGGCCGCTGGCCTCCAGCGGCCGGGTGCGCAAGATCGCCTTCACCGGCGAGACCACCACCGGCCGCCTGATCATGCAGTACGCCTCCGCCAACCTGATCCCGGTCAGCCTGGAGCTGGGCGGCAAGAGCCCCAACCTGTTCTTCGCCGACGTCGCGGCCGAGCAGGACGCCTTCTACGACAAGGCGCTGGAGGGCTTCGCGATGTTCGCCCTCAACCAGGGCGAGGTGTGCACCTGCCCCAGCCGGGCGCTGATCCAGTCCTCGATCTACGACCGGCTGCTCGGCGACGGGCTGGAGCGGGTCCGGGCGATGCGCCAGGGCAACCCGCTGGACACCGAGACCCAGGTCGGCGCGCAGGCCAGCAACGACCAGTTGGAGAAGATCCTCTCGTACATCGACATCGGCCAGGCCGAGGGCGCCAAGGTGCTCACGGGCGGCGAGCGGGTGGACCTCGGCGGCGCGCTGTCCGGCGGCTACTACGTGGCGCCCACCGTGTTCGAGGGCGTCAACAGCATGCGGATCTTCCAGGAGGAGATCTTCGGCCCGGTGGTCGCCGTCACCCGTTTCGAGGACTTCGACGACGCCGTCGCGATCGCCAACGACACCCTGTACGGCCTGGGCGCGGGCGTGTGGAGCCGGGACGGCGCCACGGCGTACCGGGCGGGGCGGGCGATCCAGGCGGGCCGGGTGTGGACCAACTGCTACCACGCCTACCCCGCGCACGCCGCCTTCGGCGGGTACAAGAACTCGGGGATCGGCCGGGAGAACCACAAGGCGCTGCTGGAGCACTACCAGCAGACCAAGAACCTGCTGGTGAGCTACTCGCCGCAGGCGCTGGGGTTCTTCTAGGATGCCCGGCCCGACGCCCGCCGCGCGGGTCGCCGTCTCGCCCGGGGCCGCCGAACTGCTGCGACGGCTCGCGGCCGAGCACGGCCCGTTGATGTTCCACCAGTCCGGCGGCTGCTGCGACGGCTCGGCGCCGATGTGCTACCCCGCCGGGGAACTGCTGATCTCGGACGCCGACGTGCTGCTCGGCGAACTGGCCGTGGCGGGGATCGACCCGGTACCGGTCTGGATGGCCCGCGACCAGTTCGCGTACTGGTCGCACACGCATCTGACCATCGACGTGGTGCCGGGCCGGGGCAGCGGCTTCTCGCTGGAGGCGCCCACCGGGCGGCGCTTCCTCATCCGCTCGCGGCTGCTGACCGACGCGGAGATCGCCTCCGCCGCGGAGATCACCGGCTGACGGCCCGGGCTCGTCGGAAAGGCAGGGCCGGGGAGCGTGGCGGGACGGGGAGCGCGCGGGGGAGGCCGGACCGCTCCGGCCTCCCCCGCGCCACCACTCCCCGTGGTCCGTCGCCGGGCACCCCTCATGTGTGCCCGGCACCGGGTGCGCGCGGCCGAGTCCGCGCGCGAATCACCCATAGCGGGATCAAAGCACAGGAATCCATCCCGGGACACGCAGAGACACGCCCGGACACGCCCGGCGGACGGCATACACAGGAAGCCCTACCCCTGTCACCGACCCCGGGAGAACCGATGACCATCGCCACCGCCAAACTCTCCGACCCGACCGTCCGGGCCGCCGTCAGCGCGATCAACGCGGGCGACCGCGACGCCTTCGTCGCCCTGCTCTCGCCGGACGCGACCATGTCCGACGACGGCTCCGACCGCGATCTGGAGCAGTGGATCGACAAGGAGATCTTCACCGTCCGCGGCCACATCGACGTGCAGTCGGAGTCCTCCGGCGGCAAGGCCCTGATCGCCAACTACTCCAACGAGACCTGGGGCGAGATGCGGACCGCCTGGCGCTTCACCGTCCAGGAGGGGCGGATCAGCCGCTTCGAGACCGGCCAGGCCTGACACCGGCCGGGCCTGACACCGGCCGGGCCGATGCCGTCGGCCCCGGCCCGTGTCGCCGGCCCGGACCGAGCACACCGGCCGGGCCCGCGGAAGCCGCCGGGGCCTCACCGGTCCAGGCACTCCCGGACCGCCCGGATCAGGGCGCGCGAGCGGATGTCGCCGGTCACCCCCGGCTGCATGCCGTTGGTGACGTAGCCGAAGCCCAGACCCAGCGCCGGGTCGGCGAAGCCCAGCGAGCCGCCCCGGCCCGGGTGGCCGAAGCTCGCCGGCGAGGCCATCGGCGAGGTCGGGCCGTGCCGGAAGAAGCCCAGCCCGAAGGAGGTGTTCACGATCAGCACCCGGTCCGGCCCCTCGGACTGCGGCCCGGCCGCCTCGGCCAGCAGCTCCGGGCCCAGCAGCGGCGCCGCCGGGGCCCCGTCCACCGGCCCGATCAGCGCCGCGTAGAACCGGGCCAGCGAACGCGCCGTCCCGATGCCGCCCGCGCCGGGGACCTCGGCGGCCTGCACCAGCGGGTCGTTGAGGTCCACGGTGGCCCGCACCGAGGCGAAGGCCCGCGCGGTCAGCGAGGCCGGGTCCCGGTAGGCGTCCCGGACGGCCGGCTTGGTCCGCAGCCGCGGCCCGGCCGACCCCGCCCCGGCCGACCCCGCCCGGGCCGTCTGCGGCGCCGGCAGGTCCACCAGCCGGCCGACCCGCTCCGAGTGGCCGGCCGGCAGCCCGATCCACAGGTCGAGACCCAGCGGGCGGGCGATCTCCTCCGCGAAGTACCGCCCGACGCTGCGCCCGCTCGCCCGGCGCACCACCTCACCGACCAGCCAGCCGAAGGTGTACGGGTGGTAGCCGTGCGCCGTGCCGGGCTCCCAGGACGGGGCCTGGGCGGCCACCGCGGCCACCGCCGGGTCCCAGCCGAGCACCTCCTCCAGCCGCAGCGGCTCGTCCAGCGCCGGCAGCCCCGCCCGGTGCGAGAGCAGCCAGCGCACGGGTATCCGCTCCTTGCCCGCCGCCTTGAACTCCGGCCAGTACGCCGACACCGGCGCGTCCAGGTCCAGCGCGCCGCGCCCGGCCAGCAGCAGCGCGGTGGTCGCGGTCAGGCCCTTGGTGACCGAGCGCAGCACCTGGGCGGTGCCCGCCGTCCACGGCGCGGGGGACCCGCCGGCCCCGGGCCGGGCCTCGCCGCCCCACAGGTCGGCCACCTTGCGCCCGCGCAGGTACAGCGCGAAGGCCGCGCCCAGCTCCCCGTGCTCGCGGAAGTTGCGCGCGAAGGCCGCCCGTACGGGCTCGAAGCCCTCCGCCGTCCAGCCCTGGATCTCCACCACCGCGTACTGCCTTTCCGTTCCCGCCCCCCATGAGCTGCCGGGAAACCCTAACCTGTCGGTCATGACCGACCCCGCCGAAGAGCTGCTGGACGTCGTCGACGAGCAGGACCGCGTCATCGGGACCGCCCCGCGCGGGGAGGTGTACCGCCGGGGCCTGACCCATCGCTGCGTGTTCGTGCTGGTCCGCGACCCGGCCGGACGGATCTTCGTGCACCGGCGCACCGACACCAAGCTGTTCGCCCCCGGCGCGTACGACATGTTCGTCGGCGGTGTGGTCGGCGCCGGCGAGGGCTACCCGGACGCGGCCGTCCGCGAGGCCGAGGAGGAGCTGGGCGTCAGCGGGATCGAACCGCGGCCGCTGTTCAGGTTCCTCTACCGCGGCGAGGGCCTGTCCTGGTGGTCCGACGTGCACGAAGCGCTCTGGGACGGCCCGGTCTCCCCGCAGGAGTCCGAGGTGGCCTGGCACGCCTGGCTGACCGAGGACGAGCTCGCCGCCCGCCTGGCCGCCGACGACTTCGTCCCGGACGGCCGGGAGGCCTACCGCCGCTACCTGGAACGGTAGATCCGCTCGATAGGCTGGCGCCATGGCTTCCCGCACCCCGTCGACGGTCCCCGGCTCAGTGGGCGAGCACGCCGCCGCCACGCCCGCGCGCACCCCGGGCCGCGAGCGGCCGCGCCGGCGCCTCAGCGTGGACGAGCGGCGCGAGCAGCTGATCGCGGTCGCGCTGGAGCTGTTCAGCCGGCGCCCGCCGGAGGAGGTGTCGATCGACGACATCGCCGCGGCCGCCGGGGCCTCCCGCCCGCTGGTCTACCACTACTTCCCCGGCAAGCAGGCGCTGTACGAGGAGTCGCTGCGCCGGGCCGCCCGGGAGCTCGCGGGCCGCTTCGAGGAGCCGTCCGTCGGGCCGCTGTCCGAACGGCTGTACCGGGTGATGGGCCGGTACCTGGAGTTCGTGGAGGGCCACGGGCCCGGCTTCGCCGCCCTGCTGCGCGGCGGCTCGGTGGCGGCCAGCGCCGACACCTCGGCGGTGATCGACGACGTCCGGCGGGCCGCGCACGACCAGATCCTCGCGCACCTGGCCGTCCCCGACCCGAGCCCGGGCCTGCGGCTGACCGTCCGGGCGTGGATCGCCAACGCCGAGATCACCTCGCTGGAGTGGCTGGGCGAGCGGTCCGTCCCGCGGGCGGAGCTCCAGCTGCGGCTGGTGCAGGAGTTCGTCGCCTCGCTGACGCTGACCGCCGCACGGGAGCCCGGCCTGGCCGTCGAGCTGGCCGGGTTCTTCGCCGAGGAGCGCCCGGAGGGGCCGACCGGGCAGCTGGTGCGCCGGCTCGCGGCGCTGTTCGAGGTGCCCGGCATGGCCGAGGCCGTCACCGCGCTGACCGCCGAACCCGGCCCGCCGCCGGGGGACTGACGGCCGGTCCGCCCGCGTCGCGGGCCCCGGCGCTCCCGGTGGGCACCGGCCGGTGTGACGGCGGCCTCTGATAGGAATGTGCCCGGACCTGCGCCCAGGGCGCGCACGCACCACCGGGACACCGGCCGCACCGGAACAGCGGCCCGGACGAGCAGAGCGGGGGGCTCAACAGTTGACCCAGGACGGCCAGTTCAGCACGGAGAGCGGCCCCTTCGCGGCCGCCGAGCGGATCTCCGCCACCCTCGGGGCGCTCACCGAGGCCCTGTTCGGCAAGGAGGCCTCGCGCTACCCGGCGGCCGCGCTGACCGCCCTGCGCCCCGGCACCCACCCCGCCGCCGGAACGCTGTTCAACCTGCCGCTCGCGCCCAACGGCCCGGTCCACACGGCCGTCGACCGCCTGGGCACCGTCCTGACCGCGGGCACCGCCCGGCCCGGCAGCGGCGTGCCCGTGGCGCCGGCCGCCGTGGACGCGCTGCTCGCCCGGTACGGCGGCGGACCGGTCCGCGGCGCGGTCGCCGACCGCGGCACGCTCGCGGCCGCGCTGTTCGAGCTCCCGGTGGCCGGCGAGATCGCCGACCCCAAGCTGCGCCCGCCGTTCGCCCCGGCGCTGGCCGCGCTGGCCGACGGCCGGCAGACCCGCGAGCCGGTGGAGCTCGCCACCGGCTCGGGGGCCGAGGTCCGCCTGGTGGTGCCGCCCGGCTTCCACCCGCTCACCTCCCCGGGCGGCCCGCCCGGCGTATCCGCCCGTACCGTCCCGACCGGGCCCGCGGCCCCGGCCACCGGCCCCGCCGCCGCCCTGGACCCGGTCGCGCGGGCCGCGGCCGCCGAGCTGGGCACGCACCTGGGCGAGGTCGCCGAGGAGCTGTTCAGCGGCACCGGACCGGAGCGGCGCCGCGACTTCGCGGTGATCGCCGCCACCCTGGCCGACCTGATCAGTTCCGGCGGGGTCGTCTACGCCGGTGTCGGCGCCCTGGAGCTGGACGGCCGGGCCACCGACGCCACCCTGGTGATCTCGCTCGCCCACCACCCGCGCCCGATCACCGAGCTCTCCACCGAGCTGGCCACCCTGCGCCGGCACGCCGAGGTCTGGACGGTCCTGCTGCCGGCCGGGCCGGCCGCCGTCCTGGTCGAGGGCCGCAGCGTCCCGGTGCCCGCCCCGCTGGCCGCGGACGGGCAGCGGCGCTGGCTGGTGACCTCGGTGGTCGAGGCCTTCGTCCCGCTGCCGGACGGCGTGACGGTGCTGTGCGTGCAGCTGGCGACCGCCCACCCGCAGGAGTGGGAGCTGTACACGGAGGTCTTCGCCGAGCTGCTGGGGAGCGTCCAGTTCGGCTGGGACGGCGTCCCGGGCCGGCCGGGCGCGCACCTGGCGGCGGGCGCCCCGGCGGTGCCGGTCGCGCCGGTGCCGGTCGCGCCGGTGCCGCCAGCCGTCACGCCCCCGGCCGCCCCCGTCGCCGTACCCGCCGCGTCCGCCGTACCCGCCGACGCTGGCGCCGGGCCCGATCCGGCCCGTCGGCCGGGGACGGCGGTCCGGGTGCCGCCGGCGGACTTCAACCCCTTCGCGCCGGTCGCCGACGATTCGCCGCTGCCGGAGCTGCCGCCGCTGCCGGACCTCCTGCCGGCCAGTGACTTCGTCCCGCCCACGGCCCCGCCCGCCGCCGCGCAGGCCGCACCCGCACTCGCGTCCGCCGACTCCGCCTTCGCCGGGCCCGCCGCCGGGCCCATCGCCGCGGAACCGGCCTTCGCCGCCCAGCCCCCCACCGAGCAGCCGCCCGCCGGGCAGGCCGCCGCTGTCCCGGCCCCCGTCGAGCAGGCCGCCGGCGCCGAGGACGAGACCCTCAAGGGCACCCCGGTGCAGGTCCCCCCGCCGGACTTCAACCCCTTCGCCCCGCAGCCCACGCTGACCGACACCACCGTGCCGGAGCAGGACGGGGACGAGGACGAGACCCTGAAGGGCACCCCCGTGCGGGTCCCCCCGCCGGACTTCAACCCCTTCGCCCCGCAGCCCACCGAGGAGGCCGCCCCGGCGGGCGCGCCGGCCGCCGCCCCGGCCGTCACCCTGACCGAGGTCCCGGTCAGCGACCCCTTCGGCACCCGGGTGGCCTCCGAGGAGCCCACCGACCCCTTCGGGACGACCATCCCGAAGCAGCAGCCCTCCCCCGTACCGCCGCCGCCCCCGGCGCCGCCCGCCGCGCCGCCGGCCGTGCCCGCGCCCCCGG
>NZ_JBSGFD010000118.1:0-26912 GCF_053603215.1 Kitasatospora sp. NPDC004240
CCCGCCCACCCGCGGCCCGGCGCGTCGGATGTCGGCGCGGCGACGGTGACTGGTAGTAGTTGGCCAGTCGCACGGAGGGATGTCCGGGCCGGCCGGACGGCGGCCGCTGCGGGGCGTCCGGGACAGGGAACGAGGAACGGTCATGGCTGGCAGACGGCGTCCCCCGCGCGCGCGGAACCCGCGTCGGCGCGAGACCCGGGTGGAGATCGCGCGCCTGGAGGGCTTCCTGGCCTGGGAGGCCGAGGTGGCCGCGGCCGAGCGCGAGGCCGCCGCGTTCGCCGGCCGCTTCGGCTGGCTCCCGCCGGAGGACCGGGCCGGCATCCAGGAGGCGTACGCCGAGGAGCGGTTGCGGTACGCCGAGGAGGTGGTGGACCGGGCGGTGGAGCGGTGCAAGCGCCTGGCGGCCCGCTACCGGCGCGAGTGCCGCGAGATCTGCGCCCGCTGGGCGGCGCTGTGCTTCCTGGTGATGTCCGCCTCGGTGGCCCTGGCCGTGCTGGCGTTCGCCCTGCGGCGGTAGCGCGCCACCGGTGGAGCGCCCGGTGGCACATCACCGGCAGCGCGCCCGGGAACGCGAAGGGGCCCGCCGTGCGGCGGGCCCCGGCGGTCGCGGAGCGGATCAGTGGTGGCCGTGGCCGCTGGTGATCTCCTGGTACTCCTCGGCGGTGGGCTTGGCGATCTGGCCGCCCTCGCCGTAGAAGCCGCGCGAGAACTTGGCGCGGGCGCGGGTGAGCAGCCCCGCCTTGCGGGCCACGCCGTTCTCGTCCACCTCGGCCGGCAGTTCGAACACCGGCTCCTGGTGGTGGGCGGTGAACTTGTGCCGGTCGCCCTGGTTCAGCGGGGTGTGGATCTCGATGAACTCGCCGTGCGGCAGGCGCTTGATGACCCCGCTCTCCCGGCCGTGCAGCACCTTCTCCTTGTCGCGGCGCTGGAGACCGAGGCACCAGCGCTTGGTGATGATGAAGACGATCACCGGCAGGACGAAGAAGCCGACCCGCACCACGTTGGTGATCAGGTTGATCGACAGGTGGAAGTGGGTGGCGATCAGGTCGTTGCCGCCACCGGCCAGCAGCACCAGGTACTCGCTGATCCAGGCCGCGCCGAAGGCGGTGCGCACCGGCGCGTTGCGCGGCCGGTCGGCGATGTGGTGCTCGCCCCGGTCGCCGGTGATCCAGGCCTCCACGAACGGATAGGACCAGATCGCCGCCAGCACCAGCGGGAAGATCATCAGTGGGACGAACACGCCCATGTTGAGCGTGTGTCCCCACAGGCCGATCTCCCAGCCCGGCATGACGCGGATCAGGCCCTCCGAGTAGCCCATGTACCAGTCGGGCTGGGCGTCGGTGGAGACCTGGTCCGGCCGGTAGGGCCCGTACAACCAGATGGGGTTGACGGTGGCGATCGCGGACATCGCCGCGACGACGCCGAACACCAGGAAGAAGAAGCCGCCCGCCTTGGCCATGTAGACCGGCATCAGGGGCATGCCGACGACGTTGCGGTTGTGGCGGCCGGGGCCCGCGTAGTGGGTGTGCTTGTGGTAGAAGACCAGGATCAGGTGGGCGGCCAGCAGGCCGAGCATGATCCCCGGGATCAGCAGGATGTGCACGGTGAACAGCCGGGGGATGATCACGAGCCCGGGGAACTGCCCGCCGAAGATGAAGAACATCAGGTAGGTGCCGATGATCGGCACCGCCAGGATGGCGCCCTCCATGAACCGGATGCCGGTGCCGGAGAGCAGGTCGTCGGGCAGCGAGTAGCCCATGAAGCCGTCGAACATGCCGAGGAACAGCAGCAGCGCGCCGAAGATCCAGTTCAGCTCGCGCGGCTTGCGGAACGAGCCGTTGAAGAAGACGCGCATCATGTGCACCAGCATCGCGGCGACGAACACGATCGCCGACCAGTGGTGGATCTGACGGATCAGCAGGCCGCCGCGGATGTCGAAGCTGATGGCCATCGTCGAGGCGAACGCCTCGGACATCAGCACGCCCTGCAGCGGGACGTACTTCCCCTCGTAGGTGACCTCGGCCATGCTGGGGACGAAGAAGAAGGTCAGCCACACGCCGGTCAGGATGATGATGACGAACGTGTAGAGCGCGATCTCGCCCAGCATGAAGGACCAGTGGTCCGGGAAGATCTTGCGGAGGTTGGGCTTGGCCAGGGCGTAGATGCCCAGCCGGCCGTCGGTCCAGTCCGCGACGGCCTCCGCCTTGTTCGCCGGCGCCGCGCGGGTGCTGGCGGGGGGCGTGGTGCGGGACTGCTCGCGGGCGCTCACGACGCACTCCCGGGCGTTCGCCGCTTGCCGTGCTCGGGGCCCGCCGACGGAGCCGGCCGGCAGAGTGATGTGATCATGGGACCTCTCGATGCGGGGCCGACGGGGTTCCGGCGGCCGCTGTCCACCGCGGTACGGCATTGCTGACAGTGATGGACCGATTACCCTGTCATGCTGTCGCCAGCGGGGCGCCCTTGCACGTCCATCGGGCCCTTTCGGCGGGTCGTGTCGGGTGGGCCGGGTTGACGCGGGGTCCGGGACGGCGCCCCGGACGGCCGTTCACCCGTCGACGGCGAGGGTCAGCTCCGCCAGCTCGTCGACGACGTCCGCGGGCCGCATCCGGCGGCGGTAGGTACGGCGCTGGCGGGCCGCGCCGCTGCCCAGCAGGCGCAGCCGGGCCAGGCCCGTGCGGACCTCGGCGAGGTCGCCGGCCGCGCGCAGGCCCGGGGTGGCCAGGTCGACCAGCCGGTCGACCAGGGCGGCCACCGGGGCCGGGCGTCCGGTCGCCGGGTCGACGCCGGCGCCGGCCAGCCCGTGCCGGGCCGCGCTCCAGTGGGCGGCGCCCAGCAGCCCGCAGGACAGCTCGGGCAGCGGCCCGCCGGCGGGCGCGTCGTCCAGCAGCGAGGCCGCCAGCCCGCGCAGCAGGCCGGCCAGCAGGACCACGGTGTCCAGGTCGGCGTTGACGTCCGCGATCCGCACCTCCAGCGTGGGGACGTGCTCGGAGGGGCGGGCGTACCAGTAGATCATCCGACGGTCCATCAGCACCCCGGAGGCCACCAGGGCGTCCGCCAGCGCCTCGTACCCCGGCTCGTCCAGGACCGGGGCCGGGCCGACGGTGGGCCAGCGCGCCCACTGGACGGACCGCCAGCTCGCGAAGCCGCTGTCCCGCCCGCCGCTGAACGGCGAGTTGACGGCGAGCGCCTGGACCACCGGGAGCCACGGCCGCAGCCGGCCGCCCAGCTCCAGCGCCTGACCGCGGTCCACGGTGCCCAGGTGGACGTGGCAGCCGCAGAGCGCGCCGTCGTACCCGTCCAGGACCGTCGCGTACCGGGCCGCCATCCGGTGGTAGCGCGGGGTGTCGGTGACCCGGCCGGGACGGCGGTCGGACACCACCGGGGTGCCCGAGGCGACCAGCCGGCACCCCGCGTCGGCGGCGGCCGCGCCGACCACCCGGCGCAGCTCGGCGAGGTCGGCGCGCAGCTCCGCCAGCCGGCCGGCGGGACGGGTGCAGACCTCGACCTGGACGGGGAAGAACTCGGCCTGGACCCGGTCGCCCAGCACCGTCGCCGCAGCGGCGATCACCTCGGGGGCGCGTTCGACCGGGGCCCGGGTGTGCGGGTCGACCAGCAGGAACTCCTCCTCCACCCCGATCGTCGGCACCCGCGGGGGCCGTGGGGTCGCAGCGGTGGACCGGGCGCCCACCGCGGGCCGTCCGTGCTCAGCGGGTCCGGTGACCGTCGAAATCGCCATCGCCGTCTCCCCGGCCGTAGCCGTACGCGTCGTCGTAACAGTCGCCGTGGCCGTTGCCGTTGTGGCGGCGCAGGTGCCGCAGCGGCATCACCAGCCACCACAGGGCGAACCAGCCCATCACCACGGCGCTGATCACCCAGGCCGCCACCGAGCCGTGGGTCGCCACCCGCAGCAGGAGCAGCAGCGCGGAGCCGACGGTCAGCGCCAGGAGCACCAGCCCGCCGCGGACCAGCCGGGCCGCGGTGTCGACCAGCTGTGGCTTCAGCCGGTGACCGGCCACCACCCGGTGGTACGAGACCGGGGCGACCAGCGCCCCGGTGGCCAGCGCGCCCAGGACGACGGTGACCACGTACAGGCCCTGGTCGAAGCCGGGGAGGCCCTCGAAGCGGGGCATGAACACCACGCTCAGCAGGAAGCCGAACAGGATCTGTGAGCCGGTCTGGGCCACCCGGACCTCCTGGAGCACATCGCCCCAGCGCCGGTCGGCGCGTTCCTCGGGCGACTCCTGGCGCCCGGTCCGACCGGTCCGATCGCTCGGGCGGCGCTCGTCGGAGGTCCGTACGACCACGCGTCTCACCTCCGAACGGGACAGCCCCGGCGTTGTGGTCGGCCCGGTGCCACCGGGGACGTGTAACCGTCCAGGGCCAGGGCAAACGCCGGGCCGTGGAACGTACGCAGCTCGCCACGTCCTGCCCGCTCGGCAGCGGTCGCGCGCCTCTGACGCGGGCGCGCGACGGGTCGGCGCGGCATCATGGTCGGGACGGCAGGGCGCCGTCGCGAACGGAGCTGGAGCCGGCCATGGCGCGGGAATCGGCAGCGGGGGCGCAGGACCCGGCGGAACGGGCGCGCGCCGACGGGACCGGGCCCCGGCTCACCGTCTCGGTGCGCCAGGCCGGTGACACCCGGGTGGTGTCCCCCGCCGGCGAGATCGACCACGACACCGCCGACGAACTGCGCGGCGCCCTCCTGCGGCCCGCCCCGCCCGGCAGCGTCCGCGTCCTGGTGGACTTCGCGGAGGTCGGCTTCTGCGACTCCACCGGCCTCAACATCCTGCTGCGGGCCCGGCTCGCGGCCGAGGAGGACGGCCTGCGGCTGGAGGTGGCCGGACTGCGGCCCGCCGTCGCCCGCCTCTTCGACATCACCGGCGCCGACACGGTGCTCCGCGTCCACCCGGACCTGGCGGCGGCACTGGTCCGCCCCCACGGCGGGGAGACGGGCGGGCGACCGTGAACGGGGCCGGAACCGGTGCGCGCACCCGTAGCCTGCGGCTGAACGGGAGCGAGGGCGCGGTGGGCCGCTGCCGCGAGTTCGGCCGCCGGGCGCTGCTCGACTGGCACTGGCTGCCCGCCCCGGACGAAGCGGTGGACGGCGAGTGGGACGAGGAGCGGCTGGCCGCGGCCGACGACGTCCTGCTGATGATCTCGGAACTGGTCACCAACGCCTGCCTGCACGCCGGCGGCCCGCTGGAGCTGCGGCTGCGCTGCACGCCGGCGCGGCTGCGGGTGGAGGTGCTGGACGCCAGCCCGGTGGTGCCCCGGCTGCGACCGCTCGGCGAACCCGGCCGGCCCGGCGGGCACGGCCTGCGGGTGGTCTCCCGGCTGGCCCGCAGCTGGGGCACCGAACCGGTGGACGGCGGGAAGGCCGTCTGGCTGGAGGTGGCCGCCCCGCTGGGCGTCCTGGTCGGGGAACGCTGACCGTCGGCCGGCTCCCCGAGCGGATCAGGTGACCTGCTCAGTGGTGCGGCTCGGGCTGCGGCGGCGGCGCGGGGTCGGGGTCCGGCAGGGGTGGCGGCGGCGGAACCGGGTCGGGGCCGTCCGGCCCGGGAACGGGGTGCGGTTCACGCGGCGGGAACGGCACGGTGTCCGGATCCGGGGGAGCGGGGACTGTCATGGCGCACACCTCCTGCGTACGGGGGCCTTCGGCGGCGTCTACCCGGACCGTCCGCCGCAAACCAGGTCGCGCCGGACGCGGGGGTTTCCCCCGGGGCAGGTGGGTAGGAGACAGGACGGAGCGGTCGTGGCCAGCGCCCGCGCTCCGCACCCGGAGTGCCGTCGAGCACCCGAGGTGTCATCGAGGCCGCCGCCTGAAGAAGCCGGGCACCGGCCCACTCCCCGGGGCGTACCCCCGGACGGCGCGCGGACGACGTTCCCGCGCCGTCGCGCACGCCCCACTCGCCGAGGAGCGAGTCGTGTCCCCTCACCCCCGTACCATCCCGGCCACCGGTCCGTCCGGGACCGCCCTCGCCTGCGCCGTCCGCGACGACCCGGACGCCGTGCGCGACGAGCCCGGCGCCGTGCGCGACGACCGCGGGCCGCAGCCCTCGTCCGGGCTGCCGGCCGACCTGCCGCCCCGCCCGACCGACGAGCAGCTGCGCACCATGGGCAAGGCCGAGGCCCGCGAGCTCAGCGACGCGCTGTTCGAGCGCCTCGCCGCCCTCGCCCCCGAGAGCCACGCCCACAGCTACGTGCGCGGCACCATCATCGAGCTCAACATGCCGCTGGTCCGCTTCATCGCGGCCCGCTTCCGGCACCGCTCCGAGGCCATGGAGGACATCCTCCAGGTCGGCACGATCGGACTGATCAAGGCGGTCGACGGCTACGACCCCGGGCGCGGCGTCGAGTTCGTCACGTACGCCATCCCCACCATCGCCGGTGAGGTCAAGCGGTTCTTCCGGGACACCTCCTGGCCGGTACGGGTGCCGCGCAGCATGCAGGAGCTGTACCTCACGGTGGTGCGCGGCTCGGACCGGCTGGAGCAGGAGCTCGGCCGGCTGCCCCACCCCGACGAACTCGCCGAGGACCTCGGCCTCAGCGTCGAGCAGGTCGTCGAGGGCCTGGTCGCCGGCCGGGTCTACCGGCCCAACTCGCTGGACTCCCTGCGGGAGCAGGACGCCGACGACAGCGGCAGCGCCCTGCTGGACCGGCTCGGGGAGTGCGACCCCGACCTGGAGCTGGTGGAGTTCCGCACCGCCGTCCGCCCGCTGCTCGGCCGGCTGCCGGAGCGCGAGCAGAGGGTCCTGGAGCTGCGGTTCTGGGGCGGCTGCACCCAGTCGGAGATCGCCGACCGGATCGGCGTCTCCCAGATGCACGTCTCCCGGCTGCTGTCGAGCACGCTGGCCCTGCTGCGCGAGCAGCTGGAGGACCGCGACGCGCCCGGCTGGTCCGATCCGCCCGCCGCGAGCTGATCGACCGCACGTGAACCCCGGCCGCCCGGAGCCTTCCGGGCGGCCGGGGTTTGCCGCGCCCCGGGGTGGAAACCCGCGCCATGAGGGCCCCGGGAGTACCCGACCGGGTGCGAACGGTGCGCCCGGCCTATCGTGGGAAGGACACCGACGCGGGCGGGAGGAACGGCCCGATGAGACGTCGTACGCGGCGCGAGGAGACCCCGGCCGAGGCCGGCGGCCTCGTCGTGGAGAGCCGGGTCTGGGCCGAGGGCGTCCTGCTCACCCTGCGCGGAGAGCTCGACATCGACACCGTCCCCGCCCTGCGCGAGGCCGTGGACGTGGCGCTCGGCACCCCCGGGACCGTCCTGGTGATCGACTGCGGGGAGCTGGAGTTCTGCGACTCCACCGGCCTCAACCTGCTGCTGCGCGCCCGCAGCCGCGCCCTGGAGCACGGCAGCCGGATCGAGCTGGCCCGCCCGCGCGCCATGGTGCTGCGGATGCTGGAGCTGACCGGCGCCTCCGACGCCTTCCACGTCCACGACGCGGCACCGCCGGTGGCCTGATCCGCAGGTCGGTCTGCCCGGTTTTCCGCCGATATCTCCAGTCATGTTGTCCGGTGGCAGAGTGGGACTGGGACGGCAAGCCCGCCCCTCGGGGTCGTGGCCGCCCGGTGGAGAAGGGCGGCCCGGCTTCGGCAGGGGCCGATCCGGACGGTGGGACGCATGGACGACCTCCCGGTGGAACCGGTGACCGACGCCGTGGACGGCGAGTCCGCCGAGCAGGCGCTGCGCCAGCTGCTCGCCGGGCTGATCGCCGTGCGCGACGGCGACTTCCGGGGGCGGCTGGCCGCCGACCGGCCCGGAGTGCTGGGCGAGATCGCCACGGTCTACAACGGCATGACCGATCAGCTGGCCCGGGTCACCTCCGAGGTGACCCGGGTGGCCCGGGAGGTCGGCACGGACGGGCGGCTCGGTGGCCAGGCGCAGGTCCCGGAGGTCTCCGGCAGCTGGCTGGACCTGACCGACTCGGTCAACGCGATGGCGGGCAACCTCACCTGGCAGGTGCGCAACATCGCCCAGGTGACCACGGCGGTGGCGCGCGGCGACCTCACCCAGAAGATCGAGGTGGACGCGCGGGGCGAGATCCTGGAGCTGAAGAACACCGTCAACACGATGGTGGACCAGCTGTCGGCGTTCGCGGACGAGGTGACCCGGGTGGCCCGGGAGGTGGGCACCGAGGGCCGGCTCGGCGGCCAGGCGCAGGTCCCCGCGGTGGCCGGCACCTGGCGCGACCTGACCGACTCGGTCAACGCGATGGCGGGCAACCTGACGGCGCAGGTCCGGTCGATCGCGGAGGTGACCACGGCGGTCGCCGGTGGTGACCTGACCCAGAAGATCCGGGTGGACGCGCGGGGCGAGATCCTGGAGCTGAAGAACACCGTCAACACGATGGTGGACCAGCTGTCGGCGTTCGCGGACGAGGTGACCCGGGTGGCCCGGGAGGTGGGCACCGAGGGCCGGCTCGGCGGCCAGGCCGACGTCCGCGACGTCTCCGGCACCTGGCGCTCCCTGACCGAGTCCGTCAACGTCATGGCCGACAACCTGACGGCGCAGGTCCGGTCGATCGCGGAGGTGACCACGGCGGTGGCCGGTGGTGACCTGACCCAGAAGATCCGGGTGGACGCCCGGGGCGAGATCCTGGAGCTCAAGACCACCATCAACACCATGGTCGACCAGCTCTCCGCGTTCGCCGACGAGGTCACCCGGGTGGCCCGCGAGGTCGGCACGGCCGGCAACCTGGGCGGCCAGGCCACCGTGCGGGGCGTCTCCGGCACCTGGAAGGACCTCACCGACAACGTCAACGTGATGGCCTCCAACCTCACCGGCCAGGTCCGCTCGATCTCCGCGGTGGCCACCGCCGTCGCCCGCGGCGACCTCTCCCGCAAGATCACCGTCGAGGCCAAGGGCGAGGTCGCCGCGCTCGCCGACGCCATCAACACCATGGTCGACACCCTGTCCGCGTTCGCCGACGAGGTCACCCGGGTCGCCCGCGAGGTCGGCACCGAGGGCATCCTCGGCGGCCAGGCCCAGGTCCGCGGCGTCGCCGGCACCTGGCAGGACCTCACCGAGAACGTCAACTCCATGGCGCACAACCTCACCAGCCAGGTGCGCAACATCGCCCAGGTCACCACCGCGGTGGCCAAGGGCGACCTCACCCGCAAGATCGACGTGGACGCGCGGGGCGAGATCCTGGAGCTCAAGACCACCATCAACACCATGGTCGACACCCTCTCCGCCTTCGCCGCCGAGGTCACCCGGGTGGCCCGGGAGGTCGGCAGCGAGGGCCGGCTCGGCGGCCAGGCCGAGGTGGAGGGCGTCTCCGGCACCTGGAAGCGGCTCACCGAGAACGTCAACGGCCTGGCCGGCAACCTCACCCGTCAGGTCCGGGCGATCGCCGAGGTCACCAGCGCCGTCGCCGCCGGCGACCTCACCCGCTCCATCAGCGTCGACGCCTCCGGCGAGGTCGCCGACCTCAAGGACAACATCAACGCGATGGTCGGCTCGCTGCGCGAGACCACCCGTGCCAACCAGGAACAGGACTGGCTGAAGACCAACCTCGCCCGTCTCTCCGGCGCCGTCCAGGCCCGCCGCGACATCCGCGCCGTCGCCGAGCTGATCACCGACGAGCTGACCCCGCTGGTCGGCGCCCAGTACGGGGCCTTCTTCCTCGCGGAGGAGACCACCGGCGGCACCGAACTCGCCCTCATCAGCTCCTACGGCCGCCCGCCGGACGCGCCCCCGCTGCGCCTGCGTCTCGGCGAGTCCCTGGTCGGCCAGGCCGCCCGCAGCCGCCGGCCCGTCATCGTCGACGACCTGCCGCCCGGCTACGCCACGGTGAGCTCCGGGACCGGCGCCGGCGACGCCCGTTCGCTGGTCGTGCTGCCGATCGCCCTGGAGGAATGGCTGCTCGGCGCGATGGAGTTCGCCTCCGTACACCCCTTCAGCCCGATCCACCGCGACTTCCTGGAGCAGTTCGCCGAGTCCTGCGGCGTCAACATCGGCACCCTGCTCGCCAACGCCCGGACCGACGAACTGCTCGGCGAGTCCCAGCGTCTCACCGCCGAACTCCAGGCCAGGTCCGAGCAGTTGCAGGAGGGCCAGGAGGAACTTCGGCGGTCCAACGCCGAGTTGGAGGAGAAGGCCGCACTGCTCGCCGAACGCAACCGCGACATCGAGGCCAAGAACCTGGAGATCGAACAGGCCCGGCAGGAACTGGAGGAGAGGGCGAGGCAGTTGACCCTCACCTCGATGTACAAGTCGGAGTTCCTGGCCAACATGAGTCACGAGCTGCGCACCCCGCTCAACAGTCTGCTCATCCTCGCCCAGCTGCTGTCCCAGAACAGCGAGGGCAACCTCAGCGCCAAGCAGGTCGAGTACGCGGGTGTCATCCACTCCGCCGGCTCCGACCTGCTCCAGCTGATCAACGACATCCTCGACCTGTCCAAGGTCGAGGCCGGGAAGATGGAACTCAGCCCCGAGGCCTTCCCCGTCCGGGAACTGGTCGAGTACGTCGAGTCCGCCTTCAAGCCGCTGGCGGACCAGAAGCAGCTCGACTTCGCCGTCCACCTCGACGCCGACGTGCCGGCCGAACTCACCACCGACCAGGCCAGGTTGCGCCAGGTGCTGCGCAACCTGCTCTCCAACGCGGTCAAGTTCACCGACCACGGCCGGGTCGACCTGCGGATCGAGCGCACCGCCGGGGCGGAGGTGCCCGTCGAACTCGGCCACCACACCGCCGCCGTGGCCTTCCACGTCGAGGACACCGGCATCGGCATCGACCCGGCCCACCTGGACACCATCTTCGGCGCCTTCCAGCAGGCCGACGGCACCACCAGCCGCCGCTACGGCGGCACCGGCCTCGGCCTGTCCATCAGCCGCGAGCTCGCCCGGCTGCTCGGCGGTACCCTCACCATCAGCTCCACCGTCGGCGAGGGCAGCCGCTTCACCTTCCACCTGCCGCTGCTCGACCGGCCCGTCCTCCCGCCGCAGACCGCCCGGCACGCCGTCACCGCCGACCCGGACGCCGACCTCGTGCCGACCGGGCCCACCACGCCTGCGGGGCCCGAGGACCGGGTGCTCGCCGGGCGCACCGTCCTGATCGTCGACGACGACATCCGCAACGTCTTCGCCCTCACCGCCGTCCTGGAGGAGCGCGGACTGCGGGTCCTGCACGCCGCCAACGGCCGGGCCGGGCTCGACACCCTGCGCGCCCACCCCGAGACCGGCCTCGTCCTGATGGACGTGATGATGCCCGAACTCGACGGCTACGCCGCCATCGAGGCCATCCGCCGGGACGAACGGCTGGCCCGCACCCCGGTCATCGCGGTCACCGCCAAGGCCATGCCCGGCGACCACGCCAAGAGCCTCGCCGCCGGCGCCGACGACCACGTCACCAAACCCGTCGACACCCCGGACCTGCTCCAGCGGATGCGCACCCTCCTGGAGAACCGATGACGTCCTCCACCACCGGCCTGCCGGAGCCGTGATGAGCGGCAGGCGGCGCCCCGGCCCCGGCGAGCGCACGGACACCGCCCGCGCCCTGGCCGCCACCGTCCGACGCCTCCAGCGCGCCCTCGACCGGCTGCGCGCCGAGGAGAGCACCCGCGCAATCCTCGACCTGGCCACCGGCGTCCTGGCCGAACGGCTGCACTGCCCGCCCACCGAGGCGGCCGCCCAGCTCGTCCGCCTCGCCCGCGACGCCGGTACGACGCCCGTCGCGCTCGCCGCCGACCTCACCGGAACACCCCGGCCCGACGAGGCCGGCCCGTACCGGCCCGCGCCGCTCGCCCACGCCGGCCCCTCCCTCGCCGCCTCCCACGACCTGGGCGAGGCCGTCCGCACCCTGCTCGACCAGGTCGCCGCCCCGATCGGCGCGCACGCCGTGGCCGTCTGGCGGACGGCGCCCGGCGGCGCCCTCGCGCTGGCCGCGCACGCCGGACTGCCCGAGACCGAGACCGACGGCTGGGGCCGGATCCCGCCCGGCGTGAACGTCCCCGCCCAGCTCGCGGTGCGCACCGGCGCCGAACAGTGGCCCGGGCACCCGACCACGGCCCCCGGCATCGGCGGCCCCGGCGCCCGGCGGGCCGTCCTCCCGCTGCTCGACGGCGGACGGCGGATCGGCGCCCTCGAACTCCTCTGGCCCGCCTCCGCCCCCGAGCCCGGACTCGGCACCTCGGTGCACCGCCAGCTCCGGGCCGTCGCCGACCTCTGCACCACCCTGCTCGCGGCCCCGACGCCGACCGCCCCGACGCCGACCGCCCCGAACGCCCCCGAACCGGCCGCCTCCGAACCGGCCGGGGCCGCGCCGGCCGCCGTCGAGGACGACACCGTCGCCGCCGCCCTCGACGGGATCCTCGCCCCCGCCCTGCTGCTCGAACCCGTCACCGGCGGGGACGGCCGGGTCGAGGACTTCCGCATCGTCCGCGCCAACGAGTACTTCACCGACCCGCTCGGCCGCGCCCGCGCCGACCTGGAGGGCGCCTCCCTCCTGGAGACCTACCCCACCGCGAGCGCGGCCGGACTCTACGCCCGGCTGCTGGAGGCCCACCGCGGCGGCGAGACCGTCCACGGCGAACACCTCGACCTCACCTTCCGCACCGGCACCGGGGGCGACCCGCTGCCCGCGGCCGTCCGCCTCGCCGCCGCCCCGCTCGGCCGGCGCCTGCTGCTCACCTGGCGCCTCGCCACCGGTCCCGACCGGCAGACCGTCCTCCTCCAGCAGGCCCAGCGGCTCGCCCGGGTCAGCGGCTTCGAGGAGTCCACCGCCACCGGCCGGATCCTCTGGAACGAGGGCCTGCGCGAGCTGTACGGACTGCCGCCCGACGCCGAACCCGTCCCGCTCGCCGACCTCGCCGGCCACGCCCACCCGGACGACGAACCCGCCGTCCGGCGCCTGCTCGACACCGTCCAGCTGCGCCACCGCCCCTCCTCGGCCGTGTTCCGGCTGCTGAGCCCCGAGGGCCGGCCCCGCTACACCCGGGTCGTCGCCGAGCCCGTCCTGGACGCCCACGGCCGGCTCACCGCCGTCCGCGGCGCCTACAGCGACGTCTCCGCCCAGCACTGGACCGAGGTCGCCCTCGGCGCCACCCGGGCCCGGCTCGCCGACAGCGAGCAGGAGTCCGCCGAGCGCGGGCAGCTCGCCCTGCGCCTCCAACAGGCCATCCTGCCGCCCACCCCACCGCCGCTCGGCGCCACCGGCCTGCACGCCGCCGTCCGCTACCGGCCCGCCGCCCAGCGCGACCGGGTCGGCGGCGACTGGTACGACGTACTGCTGCTGCCCGACAAACGGGTGATGCTCGCCGTCGGCGACATCGCCGGGCACGGCGTCGAGGCCGCCACCGGCATGGTCGCCCTGCGGCACGCCCTGCGCGGCCTCGCCGTCACCGGCGCCGGCCCCGCCCGGCTGCTCGCCTGGGCCAACACCGTCGCCCTGCGCGAACACGGCCAGGTCACCGCCACCGCCGTCTGCGCGCTCTACGACCCCGCCGACGGCACCCTGCACTGGGCCAGGGCCGGCCACCTGCCGCCCGTCCTGCTCGCCGGCGAGCGGGCCGACGTGCTGCCGCTGCCGCACGGCATCCTGCTCGGCGCGATGGACGACGCCGAGTACGAGGAGCACGTGCTGCGGCTGCGCACCGGCGACGTCCTGCTGCTCTACACCGACGGCCTGGTCGAGCGGCGCGACCGGCCGGTGGAGGAGTCCGTCCACCAGCTGATCCGGGCGGCCGGCGTGCCCGGCACCGACCTGGAGGGCTACCTGGATCGGCTGCTGGAGCTGAGCCCGGCCGACACCGACGACGACACCTGCCTGATCGCGGTGATGGCCGGATGAGCCCTTCGGCGGGCGCGTCCATGGTTGGCGGCCGGGCCGCCGGGTAGACGCGGGCCTCGGGGGTGACCGGACGAGCGGTGAAAGGACGTCGCCATGCTGATCCTCGGACTACTCCTGCTGGCCGGGGCCGGAGCCTTCACCGGGCTGCTGATCGCGGACAACCTCGCCGGCGGGCCGGAGTACCGGGCGACGGTCCTGGGCCAGGAGCTCGCGACCATGGACGCCCTCGGCATCTTCCTCGCCGGCCTCGCGCTAGCCCTGGTCTTCTGCCTCGGCTGCGCCATGGTGGCGCTCTCCCGCGTACGGACCAGGCGGCGCAGGGCGCTGACGGCCACGGAGGGTGGCACCGCGCCGCTCGCACCCGAACCGGCCTACGCCGAGCGGCGGGCGCCCGTCGAGCGGGCCGCCGACCCGTCCGCTGCCGACCCCGCGCCGGCCCGGGAGGCCCGGGACCATGACGCCCGTGGCATCCCGAGCGCCACGGAGAGCCGTCACCGGCTGCGCCACCTCTTCGGCCACTGACCCGTACACCGGCCCACCACCAGCACCCGGACACCATCGACGACACCGACACCATCGACGACACCGACGACGCGAACACCACGGAAGGAGGCGTCACCGCATGCCGGGCGGCCCGCAGCAAGGCCACCGCGCCGGCCGTACCCACGAGGGGACCCGCCGGGGCGCGGGTACCGCCGTCCCACGCGCGGTCCGGCTGCCGCTCGCGGGCCGGCCCGGCATGGTCGCCGAGTGCCGGGCGCTCGCGCGCGCCGTCCTCGCCGACTGGCCGGGACGCGCCGGTCCGCTCGGCCGGCGCAGCCCCGGCGCCGCCACCCGGGACGAGGCCGTGCTGCTGGTCTCCGAACTCGTCACCAACGCCTGCCGGCACGGCCGCGCACCCATGGAGCTGGCGCTGATCCGCCGGCCACGGGGCCTGCGCGTGGAGGTCAGCGACGCCAACCCGATGCCCCCTCGCCCCCGTCCGCGGCGCGGACCCGAGGAACCGGGCGGCGTGGGGCTGCGCCTGCTCGCCGTGCTCGCGCTGCGCTGGGGCTGGCAGCCGCACGGAGCCGGCAAGACGGTCTGGTTCGAGGTACGCCCGCCCCCGTGAGCCGCGCGGATCGCGAGCCACACGTGCCACGAGCTGTCCGGGCCCTGCCGCCACCGGCCCCGACCGTACGCCACCGGCCCGCCGGACGGGCCCAGGACTTAGACCGACCGGCAATAGGGGTGCGGCGTCGCGGGCCGATGGCTGTCGCCCGGACGGTTTCTCCTCGGTCACCAGGGCTCCGCCATGGCTCCTTCGTCGGCCCCGCCCGGACTCGGCCCTCGACCCGCTCCTTCACCCACCCCTCTATTGCCGGTCGGTCTTAGCCTGGAGACGACCCCGGAAACGTCCGGGGAGGTGCCCACGGAGGAACCCCGGGCATGAAGGACTTCCCGCAGGTCAACGGGTGGACAGTGGTGCCGCTCGCCGGTGACCTGGACGACTGGAGCGCGCCCGACACCGGGCGGCTGCTCGACGCCGTCGTCGGCAGCGGGGTCGTCCGGCTGGTGGTCGACCTCAGCGCCGTCACCTTCGTCGACTCCAGCGGTCTCAACACGCTGCTGGGCGCCGCCCGCCGGGCCCGCTCCGCCGACGGGCAGGTCCACCTGGCCGGCCCGGCGCCGGTGGTCCGCGACCTCATCGACCTCACCGGGGTCGGGGCGCTGCTGCCGCTGTACCCGGACGTCCCCTCGGCGTGCGCCTGAAGCCCCGGAGCGGACGGGCACGTGCTCGGGGAGCGGCGTGTTCAGGAAAGGACAGGCGGTGCTCATGACGGACGACCGGGCCGCCGAGGTGGTCGTCCTCCAGGACGCCGTCGACCGGCTGCGGGCCGAGGTCGAGGGCCTGCGCCGGGCCATGCGCAGCCGGGCCGTCATCGAACAGGCGAAGGGGTTGCTCACCGAACGCCTCGGCTGCACCCCCGAGGAGGCCTTCGGGCACCTCGTCCGGCTCTCCCAGGACACCAACCGCAAGCTGGTCGACCTCGCCGCCGGACTGCTCGGCACGGCTGCGCCGCCCGAGGGCGAGGCCGACACCGACACCGATACCGACACCGGCGCCGAGGTCGACGCCGACGGCCCGCCCGGCGGATTTCCGGACCTCGGGAGCCCCCCGACCCCGGCCGCCCCCGCCGGGGCGCCCACCCGGCTCGATCCCGTCTCCCGGCTCGCCGCCGTCTACCACCTGGTGGCCGCCGCGCTCGCCGACGCCGACACGCCCGACGAGCTCGCCCGGTACCTGCACGACGTGGCCGGCACCCCCCTCGGCGTCACCGCCGTCGCCCTCGGACTGCTCGAACCCGACGGCGCCCTGCGCCTGGTCGGCGCGCACGGCATCCCGCCCCGGCGGGTCAGCCAGTGGCAGCGGATCCCGCCCGAGACCGCCGTCCCCCTGATGACGGCCGCCCACCACGGCACCACCGTCTGGGAGTCCGACACCGACGCCACCGACGCGCACCGGGTCCTGCCGGGCCGCACCGCCTGCGCCGTACCGCTGCGCCGCGGCGAGCGGATCGTCGGCGCCCTCGGCCTCGGCTGGGACGGTTCCGCCGGGCACGCCCGCGGCGCCACCCGCTACCTCGACGCCATCGGCCGGCTCGCCGCCGGCCACCTGCTCCGGGTCACCTCACCGGGGAACGGCGAACCCGGGCTCGCCGTCCCCGGCGGCGAGCACTGGTTCCGGTCCGTCATCGATCTGCTGTACGACCCCGTGCTGATCCTCACCGCCGTCCGCGGTGAGGGCGGCGCCCTCACCGACCTGCGGGTCGAGCACGCCAACGCCGCCACCGTCGACCTCGCCGGCCGGGGGGACCGCGACCTCGCCGGAGGCCGCCTCAGCGAGCTCTACCCCGGCATGGTCACCGCCGGGACCTTCTCCCACCTGCTCGACGTCGCCGCCACCGGCGTCCCGTACGAGGAGCCGGCCGCGCGGATCGCCGAGGTCGTCGGCGGGGTCCGGCACACCGCGACCCTCGCGGTGCGGGCCACGCCCTTCCTCGACGGCGTCCTGCTCACCTGGCGCGCCCACGACGACGACCGGGGACGCCGTACCGAACAGCTCGCCGAGGGCCAGCGGCTCGCCGGGCTCGGCGCCTTCCGGTGGACGGCCGGCGACACCGTCCTCGGCTGCTCCGCCACCGCCCTCCACCTGCTCGGGCTCGACGCCCGCGGCACGCCCACCCCGGAGCGTGCGCTCTCCAGGGTCGCGCCCCGCGACCGGGCGGCCGTCCGCCTGCTCGCCGCCCGGCTGCTCGCCGGACAGCGGCAGGCCGCCCTGGAGTTCGACACCCTCCCCGAACCCGGGCCCGTCCGGACCCTCCGCGCCACCGCCGAGAGCGTCGGCGGCGGCACCGCCACCGGCGGGGTCCGGGCCGTCCGGGGCGTCCTCCAGGACGTCACCGGCCGGCGCCGCACCGAACAGGCCCTGGCCGGCACCCGCGCCAAGCTCGCCGAACAGCGCCGCCGCGCCGACGCCGAGCACCGCGCCGTCCGCGCCCTCCAGCAGGCCCTGCTCGACATCCCGCCCGCCGCCGACCAGGCCGGCCACGGGCTCGACCTCGCCGTCCGCTACCTGCCCGCCGGCAGCGGACCGCGGATCGGCGGCGACTGGTACGACGTCCTCCCGCTGCCCGACGGGCGGCTGCTGCTCGCCGTCGGTGACGTCAGCGGCCACGGACTGCGCGCCGCCGCCGGGATGGCCCGGCTGCGGCACGCCCTGCGCGGCCTCGCGTACGCGGGCACCGACCCGGCCGAGACGCTCGGCCACCTCAACGCCATGGTCTGCCACCAGGACGGCGAGTACATCGCCACCGTCCTCTGCGGTCACTACGCGCCCGCCTCCCGCACGCTCACCTGGGCCCGCGCCGGCCACCTGCCGCCCGTCCTGCTCCGCGAGGGCCGGGCGGCGCTCCTCGAACGCCCGCCCGGCCCCGTCCTGGGCGCCGCCGCGGACGCCGGGTACCGCTCGGAGCGGCTCGCGCTCACTCCCGGCGACACCCTGCTGCTCTTCACCGACGGCCTCCTGCGTCCGCGCGGCACCCCGCTCTCCGAGGGTCTGGCGAGGCTGCTGCGGGTGGCGGAGGAGTGCCCGGAGGGGACGGACGCGGCGGGGTGCGTGGCCCACCTGACGGGCCGTCTGGGCGGGCCGGACCCGCGGGACGACACCTGCGTGCTGGTGGCGCGGGTGGGTTAGGCCGTGTCTCATAATTCGCGTCGGATCAGCGTGCGGCGGGGCCTGCGCCGGCGGTGGCTGGTGTCGCAGAACGGGTAGCGGCGGCTGCGGCGGCACAGGCACAGGGCCACCACCGGGCGGTCCGAGCGCCGTACCGTGCCGTCCGGCAGCGTGATCTCCACCGGTCCCTCCACCAGCAGCGGGCCGTCCGGGGTGATCCGCACGCGGACCGGGTCAGCGGGGCCGGACACCGCGCACCACCACCAGGACCTCCTCGCGCCGCCCCCGCGGGATCAGGCCGAGTTCCTCGAACAGTCCCGCCCGCGCGGTCATCACCGGTCCGAACGGCAGGCGCCGCCGGTCGGCCACCGTGGTCCGCAGGCCGGCCCGGCGCAGCGCGGCCAGGGTCTGCCCGATGCCGGCGAGTGAGGACTGCACCAGCAGCAGCACCCCGCCGGGCGCGAGCATCGCCGGCGCCTGACCGCAGATCCGGTCGAGCAGCAGCCGCCCGTCCCGGCCGGCGTCCCAGGCGCGGGCGGCGCCCCGGGGCGGTCCGCCGTCGGCGGCGGGGACGTACGGCGGGTTGGCCGTGATCAGGTCGAAGACCCGGCCGGTGACCGGGCGCAGCAGGTCACCGCGGCGCAGCCGGACCCGGCGCAGGTGCAGCCGGGTGTTGAGCCAGGCGTTGGCGAGTGCCCGGCCGGAGACGTCCACGGCGGTGACCCGGGCACCCGTACCGGCGGCGGCCAGGGCGACCGCGCCGGTGCCGGTGCCCAGGTCGAGGACGCGGGAGCCGGTGGTGAGGGGTTCGCGGCGCAGGTTCTCGATGAGCAGGTGGGTGTCGTCCTGGGGCCGGTAGACGCCCGGGGCTCTGATCAGTCGCATGCCGGGCGGCTGCCCGGTCACCCTGGGGGGAAACGGCTCACCGGGTGTCGGCGGGCAGCCGGACCTGGAGGTGCCCGTCGTTCACCCGGGTGTCGAACCGGGGCTGCGGGGCGGTCGCGGGGCCGGTCACCACCTGGCCGTCGGCGAGCCGGAACTCGCTGCCGTGCCAGGGGCAGCGCAGGCAGCCGTCCACCACCGCGCCCTCGGCGAGCGGGCCGGACAGGTGGCTGCACCGCCCGGCCAGCACGGTGAACCGCTCGCCGGTGCGGATCACGACCACGGGCAGCTGCCCGGCCATCAGCCCGACCGGTTCGCCGGCCGGGAAGTCGGCCGCCGACCCGAGGGTCACCCAGTCCGGGTCGGCCAGCAGCGGCACCGCCGCCGCCCGGTTGGGGCCGGCGGACAGGTGGTACGCCAGGTGCCCGCCGAGCGCGGCGGCGGCCGTCACCACGGCCAGCCCGGCCAGGCCGAGCACGCGTCCGCGCCGGTCGTGGCCGCGGCAGCGGGCGTACAGCGAGGCGCCGTACAGGGCGGCCGCGGTGGTGTTGGCCAGGCCGTGCACCAGCCCGGTGCGGTGCCGGGGCGGGTCGAGTTCGGCCCAGTCCACCCAGCCGGTGAGCGCGGTCGGCGGTACGGCGGCGAGCCCGGCGGCGACGAGCAGCCCGGCGGCCTTCCGGTGGCCGCCGGTGAGGTCGAGCAGCGCCGCCGAGGTCCAGCAGCCGAGCGGCAGCTGGACCAGCGCCGGATGGAGGGGGTGCCCGAGCCAGACGCCGTGCAGGGTGTCGCGGTACGGGCCGAGCGGCAGCCGCGCCACGGTGGAGCGCAGCGGGCGGGCCGGTGCGTCGAGGAACTCCCAGCGGGCGGGCGCGTCCAGCGCGTCGCGCAGCCGCCGGGTCCACGGTGAGGTCTGCGAGATGTCCATACCGGGCGGCTAGCCCGACCCCCGCCGCCCAAACCCGGGCCGGGCGGACGGCTGCGCGGATCCCGGTGTGGACGGGCCGTCGCGGGGTAGACGCGCCGGGAAGCGGGACCGAACCCCCGGTCGGTGCCCCGGGATCCCGGGACCGGATCGCACCGGCGCCCCTCCTTCCGGAGGCCCCCGGACGCCCCGGTGCGCGGGCCCCGTGCGCCGCCCGCCGCCCGCGCCACCGTCCAGCCGCCGAGAACGAGGCCCGTCGAATGAGCGATCTGACCCGGATCGCGCAGCTCATGGCCGAGGCCGTCAACGGCCAGGGGACCGTCTCGCTGCCGGAGCGGCTCTGCGCCGCCTGCGTCGACGCGCTGGCCGTGCAGGCCGCCTCGATCACCCTGATGGCCGACACCGGCCACCGCTCCGGGACCTGGGCCAGCGACACCCGCGCCGAACGGCTGGAGGGCCGCCAGTTCACCCTAGGGGAGGGGCCGGCGGTGGACGCCTTCCGCACCCGCCGGCCGGTGCTGGCGCCCGACCTGCTCGCGGCGGACGAGGTCCGCTGGCCCGTGCTGAGCGCCGACCTGGTGGCCCGTCGGGGCACGGGCGACCTGCGCGCCCTGTTCGCGTTCCCGCTGCACCTCGGGGCGGTCTGCATCGGGATCCTCGGCCTCTACCGCACCGCTCCCGGCACGCTCTCCCTGGCGGAGGTCGCCGACGTCCAGGCCGCCGCCACCACCGTCACGCTCGCCGTGGTCGGCTCCTTCGTGGCGGAGGAGAACGTCGTGGCCGAGGAGAACGGGGAACGGGCCCGGCCCTGGATCGACGACCCGCCGTACGACGGCGTCCAGGTCGACCGGGCGGTCGGCATGGTCATGGTGCAGCTGGGGGTGCCGGCCGCGGAGGCGCTGGCCCGGCTGCGGGCCCACGCCTTCGCCCAGGACCGCGAGATCGACCAGATCGCCCGCGAGGTGGTCGACCGGCGGCTGCGCTTCACGGAGGAGGACCGATGACGGATGACCGGCCGTCCCGGGCGGGCGTAGCCTGGCCACAGGAGTAGAGGGAGACGGCGATGAGCCGCGAGGCGCGGGCGAACGAGGCCTTCGCCGGGCTGACCGGGGCGCTGGTCGGACCGGACTACGACCCCGTCGACTACCTGCACCGGCTCACCGAGGCCTGCGTGGCGCTCGGTGAGGTGTCCGGTGCGGGCATCGTCGTGGCCGACCCGCGCGGCAGGCTGCGCGACGTCGCCTATTCCAGCGAGCGGGTCCGGGCCCTGGAGAGCCTCCAGGTGAGCCTGGAGGAGGGCCCCTGCCTGGACTGCTACCGCACCGGGGAGCCCGTCGTCGAACCCGATCTCGACGGCGCGCGCGAGCGCTGGCCGCGGTTCGCCCCCACGGCGCTGGACCTGGGCTTCCACTCGGTGCGGGCCGTACCGCTGCGCCTGCGCGGGCGGACCGTGGGCGCGCTCAACCTGTTCCACGTCCTGCCCGGCCGCGAGGTCGGCCGGGACGGCGCCGACTTCGCGCAGCCGCTCGCCGACCTCGCCGTGCTCGCCCTGCTGCAGAGCCACCACGACCGGGATCGTGCCGTCACCGAGGACATCGGGTCGGCCCTCGCCGACCGCACCGCGGTCGAGCGCGCCAAGGGCATGCTCGCCGAGGCGGGCGGGATCGACATGGACGCCGCCTTCCAGCTGCTGCGCGCCCACGCCCGTGACTCCGGCACCGGCGCCGCCGACACCGCCCGCTCCCTGGTCGGCGGCCTGCTGTCGGCGCGGGACGTGCTGGACCCGACCGGCTGAGTCCGTTCGAGGGGGCCGTACAGGGGTCGTACGGGGGTCGTACGGGGGGATTGACCCGTTCTCGTCCGGGCAGGCGCGGGGTAGCCGGGGCAGGCCCGGCGGCATCCGGACGAGGAGGTCGCGAGATGAGCACGGTGCAGAAGTCGGTCGACGTGGACGTGCCGCTGCACACCGCCTACAACCAGTGGACCCAGTTCGAGGAGTTCCCGAAGTTCATGGAGGGCGTCGAGTCGGTCACCCAGCTCGACGACCGCCACAACCACTGGCGGACCAGCATCGGCGGGGTCACCCGTGAGTTCGACACCGAGATCGTCGACCAGCTGCCCGACGAGCGGGTCGCGTGGCGGACCGTCGACGGCGACGTCACCCAGAAGGGCGTGGTGACCTTCCAGCGGCTCGACGACCGGCACACCCGGATCCACCTGGCCCTCGACTTCGAGCCCGAGGGCATGGTCGAGCGCGCCGGGGACATGCTCGGGATGGTCGGCCGCCGGGTCACCGGCGACCTGGACCGCTTCAAGGACTACATCGAGCACCGGGGGCAGGAGGAGGGCGGCTGGCGCGGCCGCATCAGCCCCGTCTGATCCACCACGTCGCACACGTCGCAGTCGCACACGTCGCACCGCACCGCCCCCGCGGCCGGATCAGGGTCGCGGGGGCGGTGCGGTGGGGTGGGGTGGGGTGCGCGGGCCGGGCCCGTCCGCGTACGGGGTCAGGTCCGTCCGCCCCCGCCCAGGACGAGCCGGGCGGCCTGCTCGGGGCCGGCCACCAGCGGACAGGGCGCGAGGGCGCAGGGGGTACGGGGGTCGTCGTACGGGCCGTACGGGTCCGGGACCCGTACGGCGTGCGCGCCGGCGGTCAGGGCCGCCTCCAGAACGGGATCGGTGCCGGCGACCACGGCGACCCGCGCGGGCGGCAGGCCGAGCAGCCGGGCGGCCTCCAGGACCAGCCGCGGCGCCGGCATCCGGCAGTCGCAGTGCTCGTGCGGGCCGTGCGGGCAGACCGCCCACACGGCGAACGGGCCGAGCAGTTCCTCGGTGCGCGCCTGGACGGTCTCCACCTGCTCGCGCCCGATCACGCCGCGGGCCACGCCCGGCTGGTTGGACACCACGCCCAGCGCCACCCCGTGCGCCCGCAGCGCGGCCAGGGCCGCCCGGACGCCGGCCAGCGGGTGCACCAGACCGGGATCGCCGTTGTAGGCCACGTCCTGGATCAAAGTCCCGTCGCGGCCGAACAGCACCGCGCCGACCGGTCCGGCGGCGTCGGTCCCGCCACTGGCCCCGGCCCCGGCCGCGGCGAGGGCCGGGTGGCCGGAGAGCCAGGGCCCGCCGCCGCCCGCCGGACGGTCGCCGGTCGGGCGTGTCAGGGGGACGGTCGGCAGGGCTTCGATGAGGTAGGCCATACTCCTGCGGGTATCCGGGGGAGGTCCCGCGAAACCGCTCGGACCGGCCCGGTCGGGGTTCCTCACGGGCCGTCGGGCCGCCCGGTGGTGTCGTGACCGGTGATCCGGTCGCGGACGGCGCCGATCGCGCCGGTGCCCGGGGGCAGACCCCACACCGGGGCGGTGCGTGGCGGGCCGCCGACCGCCGCGGGCCCGGCGGTCGTCCCGGCCAACTCCCGGGCGGGGACGCACATCCGTAGCGCCGGGAACAGCCGCTCGTCCTCGTTGGCGAGGTGGGCACGCAGCACGACCAGCAGCGCGGCCGTGGCGCGGTCCCGTTCGACGGCGTCGGCGCGTGGATCCGCGGCCCGGCGGGCCAGTTCGGCGATGGCGGTGTGCGCGTGCCCCGCCACGTCCGCCAGGGCCTGGCCACCCGGCACCCGGCGGCGCACCAGCGGGTAGAGCCGCGCGTCCTCGGCGGCGAGGTGCGCCTCCAGCACCTCGCGCAGCTGTGCCAGCAGCCGGAGGTGCTCGGAGGCGGGGAGCCGGCGGTCCACCCGGACGGCGTCCAGCCGGCGCATCAACGCCTCCAACGCCCGGTGCTCCGCGCACAGTTCGCCCAGCAGTCCACCCGTGGTGGTCATGTCGCCTCCCTGGGGACGGGCCGATCCTCCCCTGTGGTTCGGGGTTCTAGGTCGCGGCGCCGACCCGGAAGGTGTCCAGCTTCGGGTGCGTCGCGTCGGGGATCACCATGCCGGCGGCCAGGCCCGAGCGCAGGTACGCGACGACCTCCTCGTTCAGCCGCTCGCCCGGGAGGGCGGCGGGCACGCCCGGAGGACAGGGCGTCAGGATCTCGGCGCAGACCCGGCCGGGGGCGAGGTCGGCCGGCACGTCCTCGGCCGGGCCGAAGAACGCCTCCCGGGGCGGCGCGGCCTGCTCCAGCCGCAGCCGGGCCGGGTCCGGCACCTCGACCTCCGCCGCGGGCCGCAACTCCTCGGCGTGGTCGGCCAGATCACGCAGCGCCGTGACCAGGGCGTCCACCGTGGTGCGGTCGTCGGCCAGGCTGAGCTGCGCACTGATCCGGCGGTGGTCCGCCAGGTGCAGGTCCATCCGGTGGTGCGAGCGCAGCCAGTCGGCGGCCTGGTAGCCGTCGGTGCGCAGCCGGGCCACGTCGACGACCAACTGGAGCGGGTCGAAGTCGGCGGCCCGGTGCAGCGCGCAGAACTCGGCGCGCCCGTACAGCCGCAGGCCCGGGATCAGATCGATCCGCTGCCGGGTGGTCGCGGTCAGGCGCAGCGCGTGGTCGTACATCTCCCGTCCGTGCTCGACCATCTGGCGGCGCCAGCCGTCGAGCGCCGCGAGCACCGGCACCGACGGGCTGGTGGTGCCCAGCAGGTCGGCGCGGGCCCTCAGCACCTCGGGGGAGACCAGCCGGCCCTGGAGGTGGAAGACCGAGCCCTGCTCCAGACCGGAGCCCGTCTTGTGGACGGAGGTCACGCACAGGTCGGCGCCCGCGTCCATCGCCCAGGTCGGCAGCGAGGGGTGGAAGGGCAGGTGCGCGCCCCACGCCTCGTCGACGATCAGCGGCACGCCGGCCCGGTGGCAGACCGCCACGAGCCCGGCGAGGTCGGCGCAGGCGCCGTACGGGGTCGGGCTGGTGACGAGCGCGCCCTTGGCGTCCGGGTGCGCGGCGAGGGCCCGGGCGTACGCGTGGGCGGACGGGGGATGGGCGAAGTGCAGCCGGGGGTCCCATTCGGGGTCGGTCCAGACCGGCCGGATGCCGGCCAGGACCAGCCCGGACACCACCGACTTGTGGAGGTCGCGGCCGATCACCAGCTCCTCGCCCGGCCCGGCGACCGCGAGCATCGAGGCCTTGACCGAGAGCGAACTGCCGCAGGTGCTGAAGAACGTGTGCTCGGCGTGGACGGCGTCGGCCATCAGTTCCTCGGCGCGCCGCAGGATCCCCTGCGAGGAACGCCGGTCGTCCAGGCCCGCCGTGGCCGGCACGTCGGCCTCGAAGAGGCGGCCGCCGAGCACCGACCGTACGCGCGGATCGGTGCCGCGGCCCTGTTTGTGGCCGGGTGGCGTGTAGGCCAGCCGGCCCTCCTCCTGGTGGTCGGCGAGGGCTTCGAGTACGGGTGCGCGGGAGTGGTCCATGCCGGAGCGGCTGCCCGGCACCGCCCGCCCGAACCCCCGGCCGGACGGGTTTGTCACGCGCTGCGACGGCAACATGCGCTGCGACGGCAACATGCGCTGCGACGGCAACACGCGCTGCGACGGCGGCACGCGCTGTGACGGCAACACGCGCTGCGACGGCGGCACGCGCTGTGACGGCAACACGCGTGGTTGGGGGCGGAGCCCGCGCCGGGGTGATCCACCACGTCGCCGGCCTCCTGGAGGCCGATCCGGATTCCCCGCCCGCCGCGCGTTCGGGCCGGCGGAATCGGGGCAGGCGCGAGCGTGCCGGTATGTCGATGGCTGAGGAGGCGAGATGGCGATCATCAAGGAATCCGTCGACATCGACGTACCGGTCCGCCTCGCCTACGAGCGGATCAGGCGCTTCGAGGACTTCCCGTACGTGCTGGCGGGCGTCGACCGGGTCACCCGGATCGACGGGCGCCGCCACCGGTGGCGGGTGCGGTCCGCGGGGCGCCGCCACGACTTCGTCACCGAGATCGTCGACCTCGTCCCCGACCGGCTGATCACCTGGCTGACCGTGGAGGGACGGTCCGACCACCTGGGCGTGTTCACGTTCCGCCCGCTCGGCCCCTGGCGCACCCGGGCCGACCTGACCCTGGCGGTCTACCCCGCCGGCGTCCTCGGCGGCCTCGCCGGGGCCCTCGGGTTGCTCGGACTGCGCTGCCGGCGCGGCCTGCGCCGGCTCAAGCGCGCCCTGGAGACCCTGGAGACCCCGTTCGCCCCCGACGCCCCGCCGGTCACCGCGACCCCGGTGCGCCCCAGGGGCGTCCGCCCCGGCCGGTGGCGTCCCGTCCCGGCCGAGTCCACCGGAGGATACGCATGGAACTCGCCTTCCTCTCCCCGCTCCTGGCCCACCCGGGCCCGTGGGCGTCCGTCTACCTGAACACCTCCCGCAGCACCGAGGACGCCGCCGCCCAGCAGGACCTGCGCGACCGGGCCGCCGCCCGTGCCCTCGCCGCCCAGGGGGCGCCCGCCGCCACCGGCACGGCCGTCCTCGACCGGCTGCGCGCCGAACCCGTCTCGCACGCGCCGGCCGGCCGCGCCCTGTTCGCCACCGACGGCGAGGTCGTCCTCGACCTGCCGCTCACCGGCGCGCCCACCACCGTCGAGACCCACTGGACGCCACTGCCGCACACCGCCCCGCTGCTCGCCCTGCGCGACGAGGAGCCGCACTGCCTGGTCGCCTACATCGACCGCACCGGCGCCGACCTGGAGCTGCGCACCCCGTACGAGCGGATCCCCGTCGGGCAGGCCGAGGGCCGCGGATGGCAGGGCCGGGGCCACCGCTCCATCCCCGCCGACCGCTACGAATGGCACTACCAGCACCGGGTGGAGAACGGCTGGGAGCGCACCGCCGACATCATCGCCGAGGAGATCGCCACCCAGGCCGCCCGGCTGGCCGCGGACGGCGACGGGGAGTCCCGGATGATCGTCCTCACCGGCGACCCGCGCGAACGCCACAGCGTCCACGAACGCCTGCCGAGCGGACTGCGGCCCCTCACCGCCGAGATCGACGGCGGCGCCCGCAACCCCGGCACCTCCGCCGGACCGCTCGACGAACGGCTCACCCTGGCCTGGCGCCGCCACGTCGCCGAGCGGGTGAACGGCGTCCTCGACCGCTTCCGGGCCGCCCGCCGCCGCCCCGGCGAGCACGGCGCCGATCCGGAAGGAGTTGAGGTTGTGGTAGAGCCCGCGATCACCCGAGGCCGTCAGCTCGACGAGCATGC
>NZ_JBSGFD010000119.1:0-26897 GCF_053603215.1 Kitasatospora sp. NPDC004240
GGCGGGGCCGCCGGGGCCGGGGCGGGGGCCGACGCGGGCCGGACGGGCGCGGCCCCCCAGCCACCGCCCGTACCGCCCTGGGCGCCCTGGCCACCGCCGAAGCCACCTGAGGCGCCGCCGCCCGCGGGGGCACCGGCCTGGCCCGGTGACTGGGTGCCGCCCGAGGGGTCGACGATGCACTCGACCCGCCAGTCCACGCCCAGCGCGTCCGTCAGGGCCTGCCGCAGCACGTCGTCGCTGTTGCTGCTGACGAAGCTGTCACGGGCGCCCGCGTTGACGAACGACACCTGCAGCACGCTGCCGTCGAACCCGGCCACCTGGCCGTTCTGGCTCAGCAGGATCCAGGTGAACCGGCGGCGGTTCTTCACCGCCTCCAGGATCTGCGGCCACAGCTGCCGCACCTGCGCCGCGCCCTGCTGCGCGGTGGCGGACGGCTGCTGGCCGGCCGCCGCGGGCTGGGGCTGCGCCACGGGCTGCTGCTGGACCGGGGCCGGCGGCTGGACGGGGGCCTGGGCCGGGGGCTGCTGCGCGGCCGCCGGGGCGGCCGGAGCGCCGCCGGGCGGCGGGAAGCTGCGGGCGATCGGCCACGCCCCGGGCGCGGGGCCGGCCGGGGCCGGGGGGGCCGCCGGGGGCTGCTGCACGGGTGCGGGGGCCTGCTGCACGGGTGCCTGGGCCGGGGTGGGGGCGTACGCGGGCTGGGTCACCGGAGCCGGCTGGGCCACCGGGACCGACGGCTCCATCACCGGCACGGACGCCATCGGGGCCGCCGGCATCACCCCGACCGGGGCCGCCGCGAACCCGCCGGCCGCCGCCCGGCGCTCCAGCTTGTCCAGCCGCGCCTGCAGCGACAGCTCGTCGCTGTACGCGCCCGGCAGCATCACCCGGGCGCAGATCAGCTCCAGCTGGAGCCGCGGGGCGGCGTTCCCCCGCATCTCGGTCAGCCCAGTGTTGACGATGTCCGCCGCCCGGCTCAGCTCGGCCGCCCCGAAGGCGTCCGCCTGGGCCTGCATCACCGCGACCCGGTCGGCGGGGGCGTCGATCAGCCCCTTCTCCCCGGCGTCCGGCACGGTCGCCAGGATCACCAGGTCGCGCAGCCGCTCCAGCAGGTCCGTCACGAACCGGCGCGGGTCGTGCCCGCCCTCGACCACCCGGTCGATCACCTGGAACACCGTCGCGCCGTCCTGCGCGGCGAAGGCGTCCACCACCTCGTCCAGCAGCGCCGAGTCCGTGTACCCGAGCAGCGCGGTGGCCATCTGGTACGTCACCCCGGCCTCGCCGGCGCCCGCGAGCAGCTGGTCCATCACCGACATCGAGTCCCGGACGGAGCCCGCGCCGGCCCGCACCACCAGCGGGAACACGGAGTCCTCGACCTGGATGGCCTCCCGGCCGCAGACCTCCGCCAGGTAGTCCCGCAGCGTGCCGGGCGGCACCAGCCGGAACGGGTAGTGGTGCGTACGGGAGCGGATCGTCCCGATGACCTTCTCGGGCTCGGTGGTCGCGAAGATGAACTTGAGGTGCTCCGGCGGCTCCTCCACCACCTTGAGCAGCGCGTTGAAGCCGGCCGAGGTCACCATGTGCGCCTCGTCCAGGATGAAGATCTTGTACCGGCTGTGCACCGGCGCGAAGAACGCCCGCTCGCGCAGCTCGCGCGCGTCGTCCACACCACCGTGCGAGGCGGCGTCGATCTCGATCACGTCGATCGACCCGGGCCCGCCCGTCGCGAGGTCACGGCAGGACTGGCATTCACCGCAGGGCGTCGGGGTCGGCCCCTGCTCGCAGTTCAGACAGCGGGCCAGGATGCGCGCGCTCGTCGTCTTGCCGCAGCCGCGCGGGCCGCTGAACAGGTACGCGTGGTTGACCCGGTTGTTGCGCAGGGCCTGCTGGAGCGGAGCGGTCACGTGCTCCTGCCCGATGACCTCCGCGAAGGTCTCGGGGCGGTAGCGGCGGTACAGGGCTAGGGACACACCCCCGACGATATCGGGACGCACCGACAAACGCGGCGCCCCTCACCCCGGCCCACGCCCTCCGGGAACGCAAAGACCCCCCGCGCACCCGCCAGAGCCCTCCTACCCTTGCTGCCTTCCGGCCCTGGGGGGGTTCAGAGAGATAACGCCACACGAGGGGCTGGTCCCCACAGTACCCGATCCCCGCCCTCCACCTCCACCACCTCCATCCGCAGGTCACCCCCCTCCCCCGCCTGCGAGATACGTGGTCGCGACCACCCCTGAACATGTACTAAGCTCTCCCACGGAGGATTCGCCTAGAGGCCTAGGGCGCACGCTTGGAAAGCGTGTTGGGATAAAACCCTCACGAGTTCGAATCTCGTATCCTCCGCCGGCAGAAGGCCCGGACCGCACCACGCGGCCCGGGCCTTCGTCGTTCCCGGGGTTGCCCTGTTCAGCCGCCCACGGCGGCCGCCAGAACTCCGAGGCAGAGCAGCATGCATCCGGCGAAGGCCGCGCCGGCCATGAAGACGGCGTTGTACCGGTCCGTGCCAGAGCTTCGCTTCAGCATGAAGGCCAGCAGGGCGACGATCACGGACGTCAGCGCGGCTATGAGCAGCCACGACACTCGTGCCACGGCGGGCAGGCTACTCACGGGCGGATTCCTTCGCCGAGTTCCGGGTTGAGATCGATGGGGCCCGCGACGGACCCGTAAGCGCTCGGGGCTGCGCCACCCATCAGGAGCGTGGCGAGTTCGACGCGCGCGGATTCGGCCGCGACCGCCACCTGGTGATGGGCGGCGATCTGGTCGTCGAGGGCACACAGGAGCTGCCCGATGCGGTGTTGCACCTCGTACGGTGGCAACAGAACCGGGAGCTGCTTCATCGCGCTGGTCTTGATCGAATCGACGGTCGCCATCGCCGCCCGGTCCTTGATCCATGCCTGGACCCGCGGATGGGACAGGTAGGCGAGAACGAAGCGCGGGTCCACGCCGGACCTGAAGTCGTGCAGTCGAAGCAGATTGCCGCTGTAGAGGCAGCCGGCCTCCGCCGCTCCGACCAACGCCACCGGTCCGACCGTCCCGGTGCGGGCGCAGAGGATGTCGCCCTCACCCACCCGGAAGCGTTCAAGCTTCCGGGCATCGCGCGCCGAGATCCTGCTCTCCCAGCCGCCGTGGATTCGCCGGCCGCGCAGGTGCTTGGGAAGCAGGACCCGAACGCTGCCGCCCTCGGAGTACATCTTCGGGTTCAGCAAGGAGGGCGAAGGGCCTGGCCGCACCTGGCACAGATCCTCCAGGAGGGCGTTTCGCCACTGGCTCGAGGAGGGATCCGAGGTCTGGACGGACATGGCCTGGTCCCACAGCCACCGGGTCTGCGCATCAAGCGATCCCGCCTCCTCTCCGGCCTCGTCGAGCTTCCGACGGGAGGCTCCCACCTCCGAAAGCGTCGCCGCTCGGAATGTTCCGACGCTGATGTAGTCGACAGGACTGAGGGAATGACGCCGTTCCTTGATCTCCTCCACGGAGACGGACCGTCCGATCGCCCACGCCTCATCGGGCAACGAGGCCCCCTCATGCAGCGACCGATAGATCCGCCCGACGAGTCGCACGTCATCGGCGCTCAGCTCACGGCGGGTCCGGGACACCATCCTTCCCAGCTCGCGCGCGTTGATGAAGTGCACCTCGGCGCGCTCGGACGGCGCCGTCAGGAGCCAGATACAGGCCGAGACCGCGGTACCCGTGAAGAGCTGCGGTGGGAGTGCGAGGACGCATTCGACGACCCCGTCCTCGACCATGGCCTGCCGGATGGCGCGTTCCCGCGGCTGGTCGGACACGGCGGCGTTGTCGGCCATGATCACCGCGGCTCGGCCGCCGGGCCTGAGCGTGGACAGGACGTACTGGAGCCAGGCGAAGTTGTCGTTGGACGGAGGCGGGGGCCCGTACCGCCAGGTCCGGGATTCGCTCCGGCCTGTTTCGGCGTTGAACGGCGGGTTGGTCAGGACGAAGTCCGCCCAAGGCTCTCGCTGCACCCCATCGGCGAGCCACGGGGCTTTGTCCCTGACGTCCACCCGCGGCACGACGCCGTGGAGCAAGAGGCTCATGGCGGTCCTGCGCAGTACGGTCTCGTCCGGCGCCCCCATCGATACGGTCAGCGCCGCGGCGTCCCCGCCGGCGGCCACCATGGCCGCCAGCAGTTCCCCTCCCCTCGGGTACGGATCGCTGATCCGGCCCGACACCCCCGCCGTCGCGATCAACTCGCCCAGCAGGGCCGCCACCGCCTTGGGCGTGAAGGCGTCCTGACTGGCCATGGCCACGGCGTTGGCGTAGGCGTCGAGGAGATCCCGGAATGCCTCCCGGTCCAGTCGGACCACCAGAGCCAACAGCTGTGACGCATCCGCGCCGGGTTCGGGCTCCAGCTCCTGCGGCACAGACCTCGAGGTCAGCCCCGCACCACACTTCTTCAGTAGCCGATCCGCACGTTCTCCCACCTCCCTGAGAAAGGCCTTGGGACTCACCGGCGGGCGAGCCTCGACCAGCTTCTCCAAGGCCCTCCAGTCGTCGCTCGCCCCCCACCTCAGAAAGGTCAGGCACATGAGCACAGGAAGGTAGGTCGCCGGAGATCGCGCGCCCCACGCTCGCACCATCGAGCGGTTCAACAGCTCGGCCAGCGCCTGCTGGGACCGCGACCGCTCGCGACCGGCAGCGGGGACGGGAGCGGCCAGCTGAGCGGACTGGCCGGACGCGGACGCCCCTTCGTACTGCCCCAGCGAGGCCCGGACCCTGTCGCCATAGGTGATCCCCGCGGGCTCCGCCGCACCTCGTGCCGGGCTCGGCACCGGCCGGGTGTCGAGCCACCGCACGATGTCGGCGAGTCGGAATACCCCCCTCCGGTCCACCTGCAGCTCCTGCGGGAAACCCGCATGACGATGCTGCCAGTTCGTGACCGCGGATGGCCGAACACCGGCCATGTCCGCGATCTCGGCTCGGGAAACGAGCCGCCCACCCCAGCTCCACTCACTCATCGTGGCCGCCTTCTCCGCCCTCGATCGGATGTGATGACGAGGCGAACGTAGATGGCAGACAGCTCGCGGGGCAATTGCGCACTGACGTGCGCACTGATGTCTTCTCTCGGATGAGCGCAGCCGGGATTCGCGCTCACAGTCGGCCATAGGTAATGAGCTGCACGTTCATCGAGGACAGGCGCCACGCGACGACAAACTGGCCGATCCTGGAACCTCATTGTGAACTTCACAAATGAAGGCGTCATCGCCGTCGGCGGCGCCCCGGGAGGGAGCCCGGGCGCCGGCACGCCTGAAAGCGCCGCGAGAGTCGACACTTTCCGCGACATCCATTGACTTCGGAACGTATTCCGAAGCAACGTGGCTCCATGTCCAATCCCACCGTGTCGTTCTCCGACCTGTCGAAGAACTCCAAGCGCGTCGCGGACACCGTCGAGAAAGCGCAGCGCGTTCACGTCACACGCCGCGACGGCGAGGACCTGTACCTGACCACCGAGCGGCATGACCGCCAGCGCGAGGAGACCGCCGACGTCACCGCGAGGCTGTTCGCCGCGCTGATCACCAGCGACGAAGGGGCCCGTGCCGTACTTCTCGCGCTCCCCGAAGTCTTCCCGTGGACTCGGCACCTGTCGGCCGGCGAGGTTCGAGAGTTCGTCGTCGACCTCGTCGATGCCACTCGTGACGCAGTGGAGCTGGACGTCCACTCCAACCTTCACCGCGTGATCGTCGAGTGGCGCGCCACCGCCCGGATCCTGGCCGACCCGGAGCTCGCCGCACAGCTCACCCAGCCGCTTTCCGATGAGGACCACGGCGAGGTGCCCGCTCCGTGAGCCCCAAGCGCGACGACGTCCCAGCGCGCGGCCCGGGCCTTCGGCGTTCCCGGGACGCGCCGCCCAAGGTCCCGTCCCGCTCCTCGGGTGGGGCGGGACGGGGGTTCCCCGGGGGCGCTTCCCGGGGGTTCGCGGGGGTGGTCAGCCGTTGGGGGTGGGCATCTGCTTGATCTGGTCGACGATCGCGCGGGTCGTGACGGCCCGGGTGGTCACGACCGTGCCGGGCTTGATCAGGCCCTCGCCGGAGCTGCCCTCGACCTGGACCGTGCGCTCGCCGAGGAACGCCAGGATCGCGCTGTCGAAGATCCATTCGGTCCGCTGGCCGGAGGTCTCGTCCAGGTGGGCGACCGCCACCCCGTGCCGGCCCGCGGCGTCCACCGCGTCGTCCACCGTGACCACGCCGGGGATCTTCGCCGCGGCCTTGTAGAGCGCGGCAGCGAGGCCGGCCGGCGGGTAGCTCTCGCCCAGCAGGTCGCCGATGGTGGTGAACGCCTCCTGGTCGGGGGTGCGGCCCATTCCCGCGGTCTCCGTGTAGATCTTCCGCAGCAGGACGTCGGGGTCGGTGGGCAGCGAGGCGAGGTAGTCGTACGTGGGCGCGTTGAGGGTCGCGGTCCTCGCCTGCCCCGTCTCGGTGGGCCCGGCCAGGGTGATGCCCTCGGGACCGGTGGTGCCGGGCTCGATCAGCCAGCCCTTGGTGCCGTCCGGGGAGTGCCAGGTCTGGCGCAGGTGCAGCTCGTCGCTGACCAGGGAGCTCCTGCCGTTCACGGTCCGTACGTTCGTGCCGGCCGACTTGGTGGCGATGTAGACGAACTGGCCCTCGCGCACCGGCGACGAGGCGGGGGCGGCCGCGGCCCGGTAGCGCCGGTTGCCGCGGCAGTGGTTGCGGGCGAGGTTGGTGGCGACGCCCAGCAGCCAGGGCCGGAGCGAACCCCCCCTCGGGGGTAACCGTGCCGCGCAGCCGCCAGGCCTCCATGAAGGCCGCCGACATGACGTCCTCGGCGACGGACCAGTCGCCGGTCAGCCGGAAGGCGTGGTTGTAGACGGTGCGGGCGTAGCGGTCGAACAGCTCCGCGAAGGCGTCGGGGTCCCCGGACCGCACCCGGGCTCGCATCTCTGTGGTCACTCCTGTCGTCTGTCCGGCGCCGGGGGGCGGGTTCCCGTGACGCGCGCCACAGTCAACCGCCTCGTGACGGGCCCGGGCGAGGCCGGTATGGGAGCGGTATAGGAGCGGGCGGCACGGTGGCGGTGCTGATAGATCGGCATCCCCCTGGCCGCACCCTCCACCGAAGGACGCCCATGACCGACTCCGTGGCGCTGTGGTTCCGCACGTACCACACGACTCCGGCCCCGCGCCTGCGGCTGGTCTGCTTCCCGCACGCCGGCGGGGCGCCGACCGCCTACTGGTCCTGGGGCCGTGAGCTGCCCGATGACATCGAGGTGCTGTCGGCCTGCTACCCGGGCCGGCAGGACCGCCTCGGCGACCCCTACGCGACCTCCGTCCACGCGATGGCGGACGAGATCGCCGCCGCGCTGGCCGTGCTGGCCGCCGACGGCGTGCCGCTGGCCCTGTTCGGCCACAGCATGGGTTCGGTGGTCGCGCACGAGGTGACGCTGCGGCTCGGCGCCGAGCACGGTGTGCGCCCGGTGCGGCTGTTCGTCTCGGGTTCCGAGGCCCCGCACCGCCGCGAGCGCGAGGAGTCGGCGGCCGCGGACGACGCGGACTTCCTCGCCGAACTGCGGCAGCTCGGGCACGACTCGCTGACCGACATGGACCCGGGTCTGCTGGAGCTGGTGCTCCCCAGCATCCGGGCCGACTACCGGCTGTCGGCCGCCTACCGGCCCGATCCGGCCGCCGGGCGCCACCGGGTGCCGGTGGTCGCCTACGTGGGCGCCGGGGACGCCGAGTGCGAGCCCGAGAACGTCGCCGCCTGGTCGGACACCACGAGTGCCGGCTTCGAGCTGCGGATCTTCTCCGGCGACCACTTCTACCTGCAGGCCCAGGAGAAGCAGCTGCTGGCGCACATCGCCGGCCACCTGCGGTCCGACCTGCGGCTGCGTCAGGTGCTCGGCGCGGGCCGCGCCTGAACCCCGGCCCCACGCCACCGTCCACCCCTGACCGAGAGGAGGCCGCCTTGATGGCCGATCACCTGGTGACCCGACTGGAGCGGCACGGCCGCGAAACCCCCGACCGCCCCGCCCTGGTCTTCGTCGAGGCCGCCTCCGACGGCTGGGCGGAGCAGCCGCTGAGCTTCGGCGAGCTCGACCGGAAGGCCCGCGCGGTCGCCTCCTGGCTGCGCGAGCGCTGCGCCGTCGGCGACCGCGTGATGCTGCTGTACGGCGCCGGGCCGGAGTTCGTGACCGTGCTGGCGGGCTGCCTGTACGCGGGCGTGGTGGCCGTCCCGGCGCCGCAGCCCAGCACCCAGCGCGGCCACAGCTCCCGCTCGGACGGCATCGTGCGGGACGCCGACATCCGCCTGGTGCTGACCGACTCGGCCAACCACGGGACCGCCGCCGGGATGCTGGAGCAGGCCGGTCTCACGGAGCTGCCCTGCGTGGCCACCGACCGGCTGGAGCTCGCGCCCGCCCCCGACTGGCGGGTGCCGCCGACCGCCGACGACGACCTGGTGTTCATCCAGTACACCTCGGGCTCGACCAGCGCGCCCAAGGGCGTGATGGTCACCCAGCGCTCGCTGCGCCACAACATCGGCCTGATCGTGCGGGCGTTCGAGCTGGAGCGCGACAGCCGCGGGGCCTGCTGGCTGCCCCAGCACCACGACATGGGCCTGATCGGCGCCCTGATCGCACCGCTGTACGTCGGCGCCCTCGGCTACCAGCTGGCGCCGATGGCGTTCCTGCGCCGCCCGCACATGTGGCTGGAGCTGATCGGCAGCCGTCGGGCCACCCACACGGTCGCCCCGAACTTCGCGTACGACCTGTGCGCCCGCCGGGTGACCGACGCCCAGCTGGCCGGGCTGGACCTGAGCGGCCTGGTCAGCGCGGGCAACGGCGCGGAGCCGGTCAGCGCCGCCACCCTGCGGCGGTTCGCCGAGCGGTTCGCCCCGGCGGGCTTCCGGCTCGACCAGTTCAACCCCTGCTACGGCATGGCGGAGACCACCCTGCTGGTGTCCGGAACGCCGCGCGGCGAGACGCCGGCGATGACCGTCGTCGACGCCGGGGCGCTCGCCGCCAACGAGCTGCGCCCGGTCGCCCCGGGCACCGAGGGCCCGCTGCTGGTGAGCAGCGGAGCCGTCCACGACCTCGACGTGCGGATCGTCGACCCGGCCGCCCTCACCACCGTGCCGGAGGGCGGGATCGGGGAGATCTGGGTGCGCGGCGACAGCGTGGCCGCCGGCTACTGGCGCAACCCCGGGGAGACCGGGCGGACCTTCCGCGCGGTCACCGCCGAGGGCGAGGCGGGCTTCCTGCGCACCGGCGACACCGGCGCCCTGCACGAGGGCCGGCTGTACGTCACCGGGCGGATCAAGGAGGTCCTGATCGTCAACGGGCGCAACCTGTACCCGCACGACATCGAGCGCGAGCTCGCCTCGCTGGACGAGGCGCTCGACGGGCTCAGCGGCAGCGTCTGCACGGTGCCGGTGGACGGCGAGCAGATCGTGGCGATGCACGAGGTCCGCCGCCGCCCCGGCTCCCCCGAGGAGCTGGCCGAGTTCGCCCGGCGGCTGCGCGGCCGGCTCGCCGAGCGGGTCGGCGTGCGGATCCCCAACCTGGTGCTGCTGCGGCCCGGCCAGGTCCGCAAGACCACCAGCGGCAAGGTGCAGCGCTCGCTGATGCGCGAGCTCTTCATGTCCGGTGCGCTGGAGCCCGTCGTCGAGGAGCTCGACCCGGCCGCCGCCGCCCGCTACCGCACCCCGGCCGGTGCCCGATGACCCACCCGGCCCACCGGACCGCCGAGCGGCTGGACCGCGGCCTCGGCGACCCCGAGGACGACGGACGGCTGTTCTCCTACGCCCGCTGCGGCGCCCTGGACGACCGGGAGGAGTTCCCGGTCGAGATCTGCCGCGAGCTGGACCTGCTGGGCCTGCCCCGGCACTACGTGCCGGCCGAGTACGGCGGGGTGCTGGAGAGCTACGAGCAGGTGCTGCAGCTGATGCGCGCGGTCGCCCGCCGGGACCTCACGGTCGCCATCGCCCACGGCAAGACCTTCCTGGGCGCGGTGTCGGTCTGGGTCGGCGGCAGCCGCGAGCAGGCCGAACGGCTGGCCGCCCGGGTGCTGGACGGGACCGTGGTCTCCTGGGGCCTGACCGAGCGCGACCACGGCAGCGACCTGCTGGCCGGCGAGGTCGTCGCCGTGCCGACCGGGGACGGCTACCGGGTGAGCGGCGAGAAGTGGCTCATCAACAACGCCAACCGCGGCCGGCTGGTCTGCCTGCTGGCCCGCACCGGGGAGGCCGGTGACGCCCGCGGCTTCAGCCTGCTGCTGATCGACAAGGCCGCCGTCGCGCAGCCCGGGTACCGGCCGCTGCCGGCCGTGAAGCTGCACGGCATCCGCGGCGCCGACATCAGCGGGGTGGCCTTCACCGATGCCCGGGTGCCGGCCGACGGGCTGGTCGGCGGCGAGGGCGAGGGCGCCGAGATCGTCCTCAAGAGCCTCCAGCTGACCCGGACCATGTGCGCCGCGCTGTCGCTCGGCGCCGCGGACAACGCGCTCGCGCTGACCACCGACTACGCGCTGGGCCGGCAGGCGTACGGCCGGCGGCTCGCCGAACTCCCGCAGACCCGGCGGCTGCTGGCGCAGTCGTACGCGGACGTGCTGCTCGCCGAGGCGCTCACCATGGTGGCCGCCCGCAGCATCCACGCGCTGACCGGCGAGCTGGCCGTCTCCTCGGCCGTCACCAAGTACCTGGTGCCCACCCTGGTCGACCAGGTGATCGACCGGCTCGGCACGGTGCTCGGCTCGCGCTCGCTGCTGGTCGGCGAGACCTATCAGCACGGCCGCTTCCAGAAGGTCCAGCGCGACCACCGGATCGTCTCCATCTTCGACGGCAACTCGCTCGTCAACCTGCACGCGCTGATCAACCACTTCCCGCTGCTGGCCCGCCAGTTGCGCAAGGGGACGGTGGACGGGGCCGGGCTGGCCGCCGCCACCGACCTGGCCGCCCCGCTGCCGCCCTTCGCCCGCGAGCGGCTCAGTCTGCTGCCGCGCGGCGGCTCCAGCGTGCTGCAGGCACTGCCCGCCGCGGTGGCCGAACTCGGCCGGCTGGCCGCCCTGGGCGGCGTCCCGGCCTCGCTCGGCCGGAGGGCCGAGGCGGTGCTGGCCGCGGTCGACGGCCTGGCGGTCGAACTGGCCGCCCACCGGCCGACCCCGGTCGAGGCGCCCCGCGCCGCCTTCGACCTGGCCGAGCGCTACACCCTGCTGTACGCGGCCGCGGCCGCCGTCCAGCTGTGGCTGCGCAACCACGGGGCGCCCGGGCACGGCCACGGCCTGTGGGCCGACGGGCTGTGGCTGGAGGCCGCGCTGGCCCGGGTGCTGACCCGGCTCGGCCACGGCCCGCGGCGGCCGGTGGCCGGCGACGACCTGCTGGAGCGCCTGGTGCCCTTCCTGGAGGAGCAGCAGCGCACCGGCGCCCTCCCGTCCCTGCTGTACTACCCCCTGGTGAAGGGCCGCCGATGACCACCACCGCCACCACCCCCGACTGCTACACCGACATCGGCAACCCGGCGCCGCTGGAGGCCCTGTTCGGTGACCCCGAGTACCGGGACAACCCGCTGGGCTTCGCCGCCTTCGTGGCCGCCGACGAGCGCGGCGACCTGCTCCCGGCCGGCGAGCGGGTCCTGGACGCCTACGGGCTGGGCGCCGAGTTCGTGCCGCGCCGGCTCGGCGGCAGGCTCGACCGGGCCGACCGGCTGGCCCGGGTGCTGCGCCCGCTGTTCCGCCGCGACGCGGCGCTCGGCCTCGGCCACGGCGCCAGCAACCTGGTCGGCGCGGTCAACGTCTGGGCCCAGGGCGGCGAGCAGCAGCAGCGCTGGCTGGCGGACGTCCTGTGCCGCAACGGCCGGGTCGCCGCCGCGTACACCGACATGTCCACCGGCAACGACGTCACCAACACCGCCTTCCGCGGCACCGTGCGCCAGGACCGGCTGGTGCTCGACGGCCGCAAGGAGATCATCAACAACCTGGCCCGCGCCGAGGCCGTCACCGTGCTGGCCCGCACCAGCCCGGAGCCCGGCAGCCGCAGCCACTCGATGGTGCTGGTCGACATGGCGACCGTGCCGCGCGACCGGCTGCGTTTCCTGCCGCGCTACCGCACCGTCGGCGTGCGCGCGATGTACCTGGGCGGGCTGGAGTTCGACGACTGCCCGGTGCCGGTGACCGCGGTGGCCGGCGAGGTCGGCGCGGCCATGGAGACCATCCTGCGGTCCTTCCAGGTCACCCGGGCGGTGCTGCCCGCCGCCGCGCTCGGCGCGGTGGACCAGCAGCTGCGCACGGTGACCGGCTTCGCGGTGGGCCGGCACCTGTACCACCGCACGGTGGCCGACCTGCCGCACGCCCGCTCGGTGCTCACCGACGCCTTCCTGGACCTCCTGGCGGCCGACGCCTTCGCCACCACGGTCTGCCGGGCGCTGCACCTGCTGCCCGGGCAGACCAGCGTGTACGCGGCGGCCGTGAAGTACCTGGTGCCGCTGCTCTACAAGGACACCGTCGACGCCCTGGGCCAGGTGCTGGGCGCCCGCTCGTTCCTGCGCGAGGGGCCGCACGCCGTGTTCCAGAAGCACGCCCGGGACCTCCCGGTCGCCTCGCTGGTGCACGCCGGCGGCACGGTCTGCCAGGCCACGATCATCCCGCAGCTGCCCCGGCTGGCCCGGGCCGCCTGGCTGGTCGGCGAGCCCGCGCCGGCCGCCGTCCACCACCTGGCCGGTGACCTGCCCGAGCTGGACTTCGACCGGCTGAGCACCACCGCCGGACGGCACGACCCGCTGATGGCCGGCCTGGTCGACGCGGCCGCCCGGGTGCGCGACGAACCGGTCCTGGGCCGGCTGGCCGCCCAGCTGGTGGAGGAGCTGACCGCGCTGAAGCGGGCCTGCCAGGAGCTCGCCCCCCGGGACCGCACCCCGCTGGCCGGGCCGGTCAGCTTCGAGCTCACCCACCGCTACGCGGTGCTGCTGGCCGCCGCCTGCTGCCTGGGCGTGTGGCTGCACAACCCGGACCATCCGGGCGGGTTCGCGCACCGGCCCGACTGGGTGATCGCCGCGCTGGCCCGGCTCACCGCCCGGCTCGGCTGCCCACCGGTGCCCGGGGCGGAGGCCGTCCGTCCGGCGGTCTTCACCGAGCTGATGGACCGCTACGAGAACGGCGCCGGCTTCGACCTGATCGGCCGCCACCTCGCCTGAGCGTCCCGCGGCCCCGGCCGCGGCACGCGCCCAGTGACAGGAAGAGAGCATGGGAAAGTTTGTACGGGTCGAGGCGGCCGGGCCGGTGGCGACCGTCCGGCTGCTGCGCCCGACCATCAGCGGCGCCGACCCGGCGCTGCCCGCGGAGCTGGCCGAGGCCGCCGAGCGGGTCGGCGCGGACCCGGCCGTCCGGGCCGTGATCCTCACCGGCGGCCGGCGGGTCTTCGGCTCCGGCGCGGACATCGCGGCGATGGCCGGACGCACCCCCGCCGAGGTGGACGCGTACACCGCCCGGCTGCACACCGGGTTCGACGCGATCGCCGCGATCCCCAAGCCGGTGGTGGCCGCGATCGCCGGCTTCGCCCTGGGCGGCGGGCTGGAACTCGCGCTCTGCGCGGACTTCCGGGTGGCCGGGGCCGGGGCCGTGCTCGGCCTGCCGGAGATCGGTCTCGGGATCATCCCCGGCACCGGCGGCACCCAGCGGCTGCCCCGGCTGGTCGGCCCGGCGCGCGCCAAGCACCTGATCATGACCGGACGGCAGCTGGACGCGGCCGAGGCGCTGCGGATCGGCCTGGTCGACGAGGTCGCCCCGGACGACGGGGTGCACGCCTGCGCCCGGCGGCTGGCCGAGCGGTTCGCCGACGGGCCGACGGCCGCCCTGGCCGCCGCCAAGCGGGCCGTCGACGAGGGCCTCGGCCGGCCGCTGGCCGAGGGCCTGGACCTCGAACGGCACCGGTTCGCCGCCCTGTTCGCCACCGCCGACCAGCGGGAGGGCCTGCGGGCGCACCTGGCCGGGGAACCCCCGCGGTTCGCCGGCCGCTGACCCGCCCACCCCACCGCGACGAAGGACGACGATGACCAGCCCGTACCCCCTCTCCCACGCGCAACAGGCGCTCTGGTTCCTCCACCGACTGGCGCCGGACGCCGCGGTCTACAACACCGGCGTGGCCCTGACCGTCCGCTCCGCCGTCGACCTGCCCGCCCTGCGGCGGGCGGTCGAGGCCACCGCCGAGCGGCACGACATGCTCCGCTCGCTCTTCGCCGAGCACGACGGCGGGCCCGCCCGTACGATCACCGCCCGGCACCCGCTGGGGCTGGAGGTGCGCGAGCTGCCGGGCCTGAGCGACGAGCGGCTCGCCGCCGCCGTCCGCGACGCGCTGCGCGAGCCGTTCCGGCTGGAGCGCGACGGCGCGTTCCGCTTCGTCCTGCTGCGCCGCGGCGCCGAGGACGCCGTCCTGCTGATGGCCGGGCACCACATCGGCACCGACGCCACCTCCAACTGGCTGGTCCTGCGCGACCTGCTGCAGAGCTACCGGCGGCTGGTCGACGGCCTGGAGCCCGATCTCGCCGCGCTCCCGGCGGGCTACGACGACTACGCGGCCCGCGAGCGCGAGCTGCTCGGCTCGCCGCGCGGCGCCCGGATGGAGCAGTACTGGCACGGGTTCTGCGCCGGGGCGGCCCCGGCCGAGATCCCCACCGACCGCCCCCGTCCGGCGAGTTCGAGCCACACCGGCGACACCTTCCACCTGGATCTGAGCGGCCCGCGGGTGGCCGGACTGCGCGAGCTGGCGCGGGCCGACGGGGTCTCGCTGTTCTCCCTCCTGCTCGGGATCCTCCAGGGACTGCTGCACCGCTACACCCGGCAGAACGCGTTCCTGGTCGGCGTACCGACCACCACCCGGCTGAGCCCGGCGACCCGCGAGGTGGTCGGGAACTTCATCAACACCCTGCTGTTCCGGGCCGACCTGGCGCCCGGGGCGAGCTTCCGCGACGCCGCCCGGGCCGTCGAGGAGCAGGTCAGGGCGGGCCTCGGCCGGGTCGGGTACCCGTTCGAGCTGCTCACCCGGACGGTCGACCGGCCGCGGGCCGGCGCGGGCTCCCCGCTCTGCCGGATCACCTTCAACATGATCGGCACCTCCAGCCCCGACCCGCTGCTGCGGCTGCTCCTGGACGCCGCCGACGGCGCACCGGCCGAGTTCGCCGGACTGCGCATCGCTCCGTTCGAACTCCCGCAGGCGGAAGGACAGTTGGACCTCGCGGTGAACGTCCGGCAGAGCGTCGACTCGCTGGCCGTCGACTTCCGCTACGACGTCGACCTGTTCGACGCGGCCACGATCGAGCGCCTCGCCGGCTACTTCGTCCGGGCCGTCGACGCGGCCCTGGCCGACCCGGACGCCGCCGTCGCACGACTGGCCCTGGTCGACCCGGCCGCGACGACCCTGATGTTCGGCCTCGCCACCGGCCCGGGAGGGCGGCGCGTTGGCTGAGATCGTCCACCGCACCCTGCGGGTGGCCGGCCGGCGGATGCACGTCGCCGAGGCCGGGGAGGGGCCGCTGATCGTGCTGGTGCACGGGTTCCCCGAGCTCTGGTACTCCTGGCGCCACCAGCTCACCGGACTGGCCGAGGCCGGCTACCGGGCGGTGGCCCCCGACATGCGCGGCTACGGCCTCAGCGAGTGCCCCGCCGAGGCCGACCAGTACACCATCCACCACCTGGTCGGCGACGTCGTCGCGCTGATCGGCGCGCTCGGCGCGGACCGGGCGGTGGTGGCCGGACACGACTGGGGCTCCCAGGTCGCCTGGCACACCGCGCTGATGCGCCCGGACCTGGTCCGCGGCGTGGCCGGGATGAGCATCCCGTACCGGCCCCGGCCCGGCCTGCCGCCGCTGCCCGCGATGCGGCGCGCCATGGGCGAGCGCTTCTACATGCTGTACTTCCAGGAACCCGGCCGGGCCGAGCGGGAGCTGAGCCGCGACACGCCCGCCGCGCTGCGCCGGCTGCTGGCGGGCACCGGCGGCGGCGCGGCGCCCTTCGACCCGGTCGTCCCGGAGGGCGGCGGCTTCCTCGACCTGTACCCGGAGCCCGACCGGCTGCCCGACTGGCTGACCGAGGAGGACCTCGCCGTCTACGCCGGGGCGCTGGGCGCCACCGGCTTCACCGGCGGCCTCAACTGGTACCGGAACCTGCACCGCAACTGGGAGCTGACGGCCCCGCTCAACAAGGCCGCGATCCAGGTCCCGGTGCTCTACCTGGCCGGGACGGACGACTTCGTCATCCGCGGCCAGGACCCCGCCCGGCTGGAGGAGGAACTGCGGCGCTGGGCGCCCCGGCTGCACCGCAGCGTGCTGCTGCCCGGCTGCGGCCACTGGACCCAGCAGGAGCGGCCGGCCGAAGTGACCGCCGCCCTGGCCGAGTTCGCCGCCTCCCTGGACTGACCCCGACCCACGAATCACCCCTGTCCCACCGTTTCCACGTTCCCGAGGAGTTACCACCATGACCACGTCCGTCGAGCCGACCCACGACCTGGCCGAGCTGCGCACCTGGCTCACCGAGCGGGTGGCGTTCTACCTGGAGATCCCCGCCGAGCAGATCCGGCCGGACGTCAAGCTGGTCGAGTACGGCCTGGAGTCCGTCTACGCGCTGGCCCTGTGCGGCGACGCCGAGGACGAGTTCGAGATCGAGCTGGAGCCCACCCTGGCCTGGGACTACCCCAGCATCGAGGCCCTCTCCGGCCTGCTCGCGGAGAAGCTCGCCGAGAAGAACAGCTGACCCCGAGCCCCGGAGAGGAGAGAGACATGCGTGCCGCCATCACCCGCGGGGGCGCCCTCGTCGTCGAGGAGGTCCCCGACCCGGTGCCGCAGGCCGGACAGGTCCTGGTCCGCACCCTGGCCTGCGGGATCTGCGGCTCGGACCTGCACGCCCTCGACGACCCCGAGGCGTTCGGCGACGTCATGCGCCGCACCGGCGGGACCACGCACGACATCCGCGAGGGACTCGTGCTCGGCCACGAGTTCGCCGCGGAGATCGTCGACTACGGCCCGGGCACCGTCCGGGCCCTGCCGACCGGCACCGTGGTGTGCGGACCGCCGATCGGCTTCGGACCGCAGGGCAGCGGGATCGTCGGCTACACGCCGGCCTTCCCCGGCGGCTTCGGCGAGTACATGATCCTCTCCGAGGCCTTCACCATGCCGGTGCCCAACGGGCTCGACCCGGGGACGGCCGCGCTCACCGAGCCGTTCTCGATCGCCGCCCGCGCCGTACGACGCTCCGAGGCCGCCCCCGGCTCGGTCGCCGTGGTGATCGGCCTGGGCCCGGTGGGCCTCGGCATCGTCGCGGTGCTCAAGGCCAGGGGCCTGGGCCCGGTCGTCGCGGTGGACTTCTCACCGCGCCGCCGGGCCCTGGCCGAGCGCCTCGGGGCGGACATCCTGATCGACCCGGCCGTCGAGTCCCCGTACGGCCGCTGGGCCTCGCTCGGGATCATCCCCGGGATGATGGACCGGATGGCCGCCGAGTACCGGGGCGTGCGCGCCAAGGACGCCGTCATCTTCGAGTGCGTCGGCACGCCCGGCATGCTCGCCCGGGTCGTGGACGGCGCACCGGCCGGCGCCAGGATCGTCCTGGTCGGCGTCTGCCTGCGCCCGGACACCTTCGACCCCGGGGTGGCCGTCGGCAAGGAGCTGGACATCCGCGGCTCCTTCGGCGGCAGCCCGGCCGAGTACCGCCGGACCCTGCGCGACATCGCCGAGGGCCGGATCGACGCCGGCGCCGTGATCACCGGCGTGACCGGCCTGGACGGACTGACCGCGGCGATCGCGGAACTCGGCGAGCCGGAGCGGCACGCGAAGATCATCGTCGATCCTTCGCTGGACCGGCCCGGCCTCTGACCCTGCCAACCACGCGTGGAGGACCAATGCCCGTCGACACGTCAGAACAGTCCTCGGCGGTGGGCCTGCTGGAACGCCCCGAACCGGCCGACCCCGCCCCGCCGTCCACCTACCGCCGACTCCTCGACCTGTTCCACCGGGGCGACGTCGCCTACCGGCTGATGGACCACCCTCCGGAGGGACGGACCACGCTCGCCAGCGAGCTGCGGGGCCACCGGCTCTCCGCCGCCGCCAAGTGCATGGTCGTCACCGTCACCAAGGGCGGCCGGCCGGCCCGCCACGTCCTGGCCGTGATCCCCGGCGACCGCCGCGTCGACCTCAAGCGGGTCGCCCGGGTGGCCGGCGGCGGCAAGGCACGGTTCGCCGACCAGGACGGCGCCGAGCTGCTCGGCGCCACGGTGAGCGGGACGATCACCCCGTTCTCGTTCCACCCGGACCTCGAGGTCCTCGCCGACCCGGCCCTGTTCGACGAGCCGGAGCTGTACTTCAACGCGGCCCGGCTGGACCGGTCGGTCGCGATCCGGGCCGCCGACTACCGGCGGCTGGCCCGGCCCCAGGTCGTCCCGATCACCTGATCACCACAGAGCTCCACACAGGTGGCACCCCTTCTCCGAAAGGGGTGCCACCTTCCCCTTTTCCCGGAAACAGGCGCGACATGACACTCCTTCGGCCCGCCGATTACGGTTGGCGCATGACAACCGGCACAGCCCCGCGGCGGCTGCTCACCCTCGCACTCGGCCGCGCGCCCTGGTCGGTGCGGGTCTGGCGGGACACCGTGTTCCTCTGCCTGGGCGTCCCCCTCCACCTCGCCTCCTTCTCGCTGGTGGCGGTGCCCTGGCTGCTGTTCGTCGAACCCGCGGACGGCTGGCTCTACTGGCCGCTGGAGATCACCCAGCTGATGCTGACCGTGGTCGGCCCGCTCGCCTTCCTGCTGCTCTCGGTCACCGCCCTCAACGAGGCGCAGCACCGCCGGTTCCGCTACCTGCTCGGCCGGTCGATCCCGCGCGCCGGCCACAGCACGATCCGGCTCAGCTGGCGCGGGGTCGCCACCTCGTTCCGCTCGCAGGCCGCCTGGCGACAGCTCGGCTACCACGTCGTGCTCGGACCGCTGCTCGGGCTCGCCGGGCTCGCCGTCCTGGTCGGCTGGGTCTGCGGCTTCGCCATGGCCACCGCCTACGGCTGGATCTGGGCGCTGCCCGGCCAGGGGTCGCGCGCCGCCGTGTTCACCGCCTCCGGCCTGCTGATCGTCCTCGTCGCGCCCTGGGCGACGGCGCTGGTGGTCGCCGTGGACGGCCACCTGGCCCGCCGGCTGCTCGGCCCCAGCCGGGCCGAGCGCCTCGCCGAGCGCGTCGACGACCTGACCGAGGGCCGCGACGGCATGGTCGCCGCCGCCGACGCCGAACGGCGCCGCATCGAGCGCGACCTGCACGACGGCACCCAGCAGCGCCTGGTCGCCCTGGCGATGAACCTCGGCCTGGCCCGGGCCACCCTGACCGACGCCGGTCCGCACGCCGAGGGCGTCATCGTCAAGGCCCACCAGGAGGCGCTGGAGGCCATCGCCGAGCTGAAGCACCTCGTCCGCGGCCTGCACCCGGCCGTCCTGGACGACCGCGGCCTGGACGCCGCGCTGTCCGGTGTCGCCGCCCGCGCCCCGCTGCCCGTCGACCTGGAGGTCGTGGTCGACCGCCGCCCCCCGACGGCCATCGAGTCCGTCGCCTACTTCGTGGTCGCCGAGGCCCTCAACAACGTCGCCAAGCACGCCTGCGCCGACCGCGCCGCCGTCCGGGTCGACCGCGTCGAGGACCGGCTGCGCATCGTCGTCACCGACGACGGCGTCGGCGGCGCCGACCAGGACCGGGGCACCGGCATCGCCGGCCTGAGCCGTCGCGCCCGCTCGGTGGACGGCACCTTCCAGATCACCAGCCCCGTCGGGGGCCCGACCACCATCACCGTGGAGCTGCCGTGCGTGTCGTGATCGCCGAGGACTCCGTCCTCCTACGAGTGGGCCTGATCAACGTCCTGGAGACGATGGGCTTCGAGGTCGCCGCCGCCGTCGGCGACGCCGAGGAACTGCTCGTCGCCGTCGAGAAGCACCAGCCGGACATCGCCATCCTCGACGTCCGGATGCCGCCCTCGCACACCGACGAGGGCGTGCGCGCCGCGCTGGTGATCCGCCGCCGCTGGCCGGACATCGCCCTGCTGCTGCTCTCCCAGTACGTCGAGGAGCGCTACGCCGCGGACCTGGTCGCCGCCAACCCCAGCGGCATCGGCTACCTGCTGAAGGAACGCGTCGCCCACGTCCAGGAGTTCGTGGACGCGCTGCGCAAGGTCGCCGCCGGCGGCACCGCGCTCGACCCCGAGGTGGTCTCCCAGCTGCTGCTGCGCCGCAGGAGCGGGCCGCTCGACCGGCTGACCGAGCGGGAGCGCGAGGTGCTCGCGCTGATGGCCGAGGGCCAGTCCAACTCCTCGATCGCCTCCGCGCTGGTGATCAGCGACAGCGCCGTCGGCAAGCACATCAACAGCATCCTCACCAAGCTCGACCTGCCCCGGGAGGACGCCGGCGGCCACCGCCGGGTCCTCGCCGTACTGCGCTTCCTGGAAGGCCGCTGACCCCCCGACCATCCGGCCCGAGGGCCCCGCGGTGGATGACCGCGGGGCCCTCGGTGTCCCGTCAGCGGACGCCGGCCACCACCCGCTGGGCGCGGGCCCGCAGCTCATCGAGCACGTCCTCGGCGTCCGGCCCGGCACCGCCGGCCACCAGGGCGGTCACCGTGTGGCTGTCGAAGCCCGCCGCCAGCAGCCCCCGCCAGCCCTCCGGCGTGGCCTGCACATGGGTCACGCGCTGCGCGTCCACCAGGGCGACCAGCGCCGCCGGCTCCGCGGCCTGCGCCTCGGACGCCAGCACCACCCGGGCGCCGCCGGTGAGCGGCAGGTGCAGCTCCGCCGCCGCCGCGACACCGGCCCCCGGAGCGGCCGCCAGCCAGGCGCCGCGCCGGATCCCGCCGAGCTCGGCCCGGACCTTCTCCAGCAGCCGGCTCAGCTCGCGGTGGTCGACCGGCTCGCCGTCCAGCAGGCAGGCCACCCCCTCGGGCGGGACGGCGACCGGCAGCGCCCCGGACGGCCGGGCGGCGATCCCCGCCGCCTCCGCGTCCAGCCGCAGCACCCCGCCGGTGAAGCCCCCGGCCACCGCCCGATCGGTGATCAGGAAGGTGACCCGCGGGTCGACCGGCCCCGCCTCGGCGGCCGGGTCGATCAGCAGGTACGCGGCGCCGGCGCGCCACACGCCCTGGAGCACCGGGACCAGCTCGGCCCCGCGGGCCAGCGCGACCCCGACCACCGCGCCCGGACCGACCGCCAGGGCGGTCAGGTGGTGCGCGATCCGGTTGGCCCGCTCGTCCACCTCGCGGTAGCTCAGCCTGCGCCCGTCCGCGACCACGGCCACCGCCTTCGGCGTACGGGCGGCCTGCTCGGCGATCAGCCCGACCAGCAGCGGCTGCTCCACCTCGGCCACCGCCGCGGGCGCCGTGGGGGCCGGCAGGTGACCGGCGGTCGCGTCCCCGTCCGGGTCGGCGGCCATCGACTCCAGCACCAGCCGGTACATCGCGACCAGCCGCTCCAGCTGCGCACGGCCGAGCGCTCCGGCCCCGGTGGTGAGCCCGATCCGGCCGCCGGTGGCGATCACGGTCAGGGCGAACTCGTTGGAGCCGTCGTTCATCGAGGCCCGGACGTCCACCGCGGCACGGTCGACCTGGTGGAAGTCGAGGAACTCGAACATCACGCTCAGCGCCGCCCGGCCCTGCCCGGCCGCCCGCTGGATGGCGGGCAGCGGGTAGCGGCGGTGCGACCAGAGCTCGGTCTCCGTCGCGTACGTCCGCTCGACCAGTTCGCGCCAGGTCCCCGTGCCCCGGACCGCCGGGAACGGCAGCGTGTTGAGGTGCATGCCCAGCACCCGCTCCGCGCCCGGCGCCTCCAGCCGGCCGTGGTAGACCACGCCCGTGTGGAAGGCCGGGGACGTGCTCAGCGAGCCCATCACCGTGAGGTGCGCCGCCAGCAGCACCGTCTTGAGCGAGGTGTTCGCCCCGGTGGCCAGCGCCCGCAGCCCCTCCTCCAGGTCCGCGTACTCGACGTCGAGCAGCTGCGACCCGGCGCCGCGGTCCCGCCAGGTGGCGGGCAGCTCCAGCGGGCTGTGCCGGTCGACGACGTCCTGCCAGAAGGCCTGGTCGGCCGGGTCGGACAGGGCGGCCAGCTCGGCGGCCACGTAGTCCGCGTACCGGACCGCGGGGGCCTCGTGGGCGGCCGGCTCCCCGCCGTCGCGCAGCGTCCGGTAGGTGTCGAGCAGCTCCATCAGCAGCGAGTTGAGCGTCCAGCCGTCGGTGACGGCGTGGATGTGGCTCGCGGTGACCCGCCAGGCCTCGTCCGACTCGACGTGCACGGCGATCCGCAGCAGCGGCGCGGCCGTCAGCTCGAACCCGCGGGCCCGCTCCTCGGCCACGTAGCCGCGCGCCCGTTCGGCCCGCTCGTCCTCGGTCAGGCCGCGCACGTCGTGCACGGTGAGCGGGACCTCGGCGGCGGCGTGCACCAGCTGGAGCGGTCGGCCGAACCCGGTCAGGTGCACCGAGGTGCGCAGCAGCTCGTGGCGGTCCGCCAGCAGCTCCAGGGCCTGCCGCAGCGCCCGTTCGGCGAACGGCCGGGTGTCCGGGATCCGGAAGGAGTTGATGTGGTGGTAGGCCGCTGCGCCCTCGCCCGCCATCAGCTCGACCAGCATGCCGGTCTGGATCTGCGAGAGCGGGTAGGCGTCGACCACACCGGCCGGCAGGGCCGCGCGGTCCTCCGCGCCGATCAGGGCGAACGGCTCGACGGCGGTCACCAGCGACCGGCCGTCGCCGCCGGGCAGCGCCGCGGCCAGGGCGGCGATCGTCCGCTGCTCGAACACGTCCCGGATGGTCACGTCGTGGCCGGCCTCGCGCATCGCGCCGACCAGGCGGACGGCCCGGATCGAATCGCCGCCGAGGTCGAAGAAGCTCTCCTCGACGCCCACCCGCGGCAGGCCCAGCACCTCGGCCCAGACCGCCGCCAGCGCGGCCTCCCGCTCGGTGCGCGGCTCGACGTGGTGCTCGCCCACGACGCTCACCGCCTGCTCCGGCGCGGGCAGCGCCCGGCGGTTCACCTTGCCGTTGGTGGTCAGCGGGATCCGCTCCAGGGTCACGAACGCCGCCGGGACCATGTAGCCGGGCAGCACCGCCGCCAGGTCCGAGCGCACCGCCGCCAGGTCGGGGGCGTCGGAGCCGGCCGGCACCAGGTAGGCGACCAGCGACTTCTCGCCGGCCTCGTTCCGGTGCACGATCACGGCCGCCTCGTCGACCAGCGGGTGCTCGCGCAGCCGGGCCTCGATCTCGCCCAGCTCGATGCGGAAGCCGCGGACCTTCACCTGGCCGTCGATCCGGCCCAGCGACTCGTAGCGGCCGTCGGGCAGACGCCAGGCGAGGTCGCCGGTGCGGTACAGGCGCGAGCCCGCCGGGCCGTACGGGTCCGGCACGAAGCGCTCGGCGGTCAGCCCGGGGCGGTTCAGGTAGCCGCGGGCCACGCCCGGGCCGCCCACGTGGATCTCGCCCGGGACGCCGTCCGGCACCCGGTGCCCGTGGGCGTCCAGCAGGTGGATCACGGTGTCGGCGACCGGCAGACCGATCGGGGACGCCGTCCGGGGCAGGTCCGCCTCCGTCACCCGGTGGTAGATCGAGTGCACGGTGGTCTCGGTCGGCCCGTAGATGTTGATCAGGGCCGGCGAGTCCACGCCGAACTTCGCCGTCCACGCGGCCAGTTGCGACATGTCCAGCCGCTCACCGCCGAACACGACGGCACGCAGGGCCAGCCGGTCGACGCGCGGGTCGCCCTCCTGCACCGGTCCGGTCAGCGAGCGGAACGCGGACGGGGTCTGGCAGAGCACCGTGACCCGCTCGGCCACCAGCAGCTCGACCAGCTCCTGCGGCGACCGGGCGACCATCGCGGGGACGACCACCAGGCGGCCGCCGTGCAGCAGCGGGGCCCAGATCTCCTTGACCGAGAAGTCGAAGGCGTAGGAGTGGAACAGCGCCCACACGTCGTCCGCGGCGAACGGGAAGTCCGCACGGGTCGCCGTGAACAGCCGCGTCACATGGGTGTGCGCGCTGCTGACGCCCTTGGGCAGTCCGGTCGAACCGGAGGTGTAGATGACGTACGCCAGGTTGTCCGGGCGCACGCCCGTGACCGGGGCGGTGGCCGGACGGGCCGCGATCTCGGCCCGGTCGGCGTCGACCAGGACCCGGGTGCCCGCGAACTCGACCGGCTCCAGGGCGGAGTGGGTCACCAGGATCGGCGACCCGGCGTCGGCCAGCATGTAGGCGAGACGGTCGGCCGGGTTGGCCGGGTCCAGCGGCAGGTACGCCGCGCCGGACTTCAGGATGCCGAGCAGGGCGGGGACCAGGTCCGGGCCGCGCTCCAGCGAGAGGCCGATCACCCGGTCCGGGCCGGCGCCCAGGGCGATCAGGTGGTGGGCGATGCGGTTGGCCCGCTCGTCCAGCTCCGCGTACGTCAGGCTCAGGTCACCGCTGGTCAGCGCGACCGCGTCCGGGGTACGGACGGCCTGGGCGGTGAACAGCTCGTGCAGGCAGCGGGTCTCCCACTGCTCGTCCGACAGCTCCTCCGACAGCTCGCCCGGCTGCCCGGCCTGCCGCTCCGCCGGTGCCCGGCGCACCGGGACGAGCCGGCGGTCGGCCTCGGCCAGCGGGACGGCCAGGGCGTCACCGTCGGCGTCGGCGGCCATCGCCTCCAGCACCAGGCGGTACATCGCGCCCAGCCGCTCCAGGTTCTCCCGGCTCATCGTCGAGGCCGCGGCCCCGAGGGAGATCTGGCCGACCCCCGCGATCGCCATCAGGCCGAACTCGTTGCGACCGTCGTCCAGAGCGCCGCCGGTGTCCACCGTGCCGGTGTCCACCTGGTGGAAGTCCTGGTGGTCGAAGAGCACGGTGAGCAGGTCCCGGGCGTTCCCGGCGGCCCGCTGGACGGCGGGCAGCGGGTAGCGGCGGTGCGACCAGATGGCCGTCTCCGTCGCGTACGTCCGCTCGACCAGCTCGCGCCAGGTGCGCGCGCCCCGAGTGGCCGGGAACGGCAGCGTGTTGAGGTGCATGCCCAGCACCCGGTCGGCACCCGGCGCCTCCAGACGGCCGTGGTAGACGACACCGGTGTGGAAGTCGGTCTCGGCGGTGAGCGAGCCCATCACCTTGAGGTGGGCGGAGAGCAGCACGCTCTTGAGCGAGGTCCTCGCCCCTGCCGCGAGCCTGCGCAGGCCCTCGTCCAGGTCGGCGAACGGCACGCGGACCGAGTGGCGGCTCTCCGAGTCCTCGGCACCGGCCCAGGTGGCCGGGATCCGCAGCGGGGTGTGGGCGTCGACGACGTCCTGCCAGAAGGCCTGCTCCTCGGTGCTCGCCAGAGCGGCCTCCTCGGCGGCGACGTAGTCCGCGTAACGGACGGCGGGCACCTCGTAGGCCGCCGGCTCCCGGCCGTCCCGCAGGGCCTGGTAGCAGCCGACCAGCTCCATCAGGAAGGAGTTGATCGTCCAGCCGTCGGTCACCGCGTGCAGGTGGCTGACCGTCAGGCGCCAGGCCTCGTCGGACTCGATGTGCACCGCCAGGTGCAGCAGCGGACCGTTCACCAGGTCGAACCCGGACGTCCGGGCCGCGGCGACGAACGCCCGGCCGTGGGCGTCCTGCTCGGCCGCGCTCATGCCGCGCAGGTCCTCGACGACGAACGGGATCTCGACGGTGGCGTGCACCAGTTGGAGCGGTCGGCTGTAGCCGGCCAGGTCGACCGAGGTCCGGAGGACCTCGTGCCGGCCCGCCACGATCGCGATCGCCTCGCGCATCGCCGCGGCCTCGAAGGGCTTCGGGTCGGGCAGACGGAAGGAGTTGATGTTGTGGTAGCTGTTGCCGCCGTCCGCCGCCAGCATCTCGACGAGCATGCCGGTCTGGATCTGCGAGAGCGGGTAGGCGTCGACCACCCCGGCCGGGAGGGCCTTGCGGTCGTCCTCACCGATCAGCTCGAACGGCCGGACGGCGGTGATCAGCGACTCGCCCGTGCTGTTGCCGGGGAGGGTGGTGGCCATGGCGGCGATGGTGCGCTGCTGGAAGACGTCACGGATGCTCACGTCGTGGCCGGCGGCCCGCATCGCCCCGACCAGGCGGACGGCACGGATGGAGTCGCCGCCCAGGTCGAAGAAGCTGTCCTCCACGCCCACCTGCGGCAGGCCCAGCACCTCGGCCCAGATGGCGGCCAGACGCTCCTCCAGCGGAGTGCGCGGCGCGGTGTAACGGGAGGCGGTGAAGGCCTCCAGGTCGGGGGCGGGCAGAGCACGCGTGTCGACCTTGCCGTTGGCGGTCAGCGGGATCGCGTCGATCGCCACGAAGGCGGCCGGGACCATGTACTCCGGCAGCTTCTCCGCGAGTTCCGCCCGCAGGGCGGCGGTGTCGACGGCGGTGCCGGCGACGAGGTAGCCGATCAGGGCCTTCTCGCCCGCCTGGTTCTCGCGGACGGTGACGACGGTGTCGGTGATCTGCGGGTGTTCGCGCAGGCGGGCCTCGATCTCGCCGAGTTCGATGCGGTAGCCGCGGATCTTGACCTGGTTGTCGATGCGGCCGAGGGTCTCCAGGGTGCCGTCGGGCAGGAACCGGGCCAGGTCGCCGGTGCGGTAGAGGCGGGTGCCAGCGGGGCCGTGCGGGTTGGGCAGGTACTTCTCGGCGGTCAGGTCGGGGCGGCCGTGGTAGCCGCGGGAGACACCGGTGCCGTCGATGTAGACCTCACCCGCGACACCGACCGGGACCGGCTGGAGGTCCTCGGTGAGGACGTACATGCCGGTGTTGGGGAAGGGCGCGCCGAGGGGGACGGCTTCGAGGGTGAGGGTGGTGTCGACGGGGCAGCCGGAGTTGCCGATGGTGATCTCGGTGGGGCCGTACTCGGTCGCCACCCGGGTGCCGTCGGGGCCGGCGAGGTCCTGCCAGCGGCGGGCGAGGGTGAGCGGGAAGTTGTCACCCGCGGCGATCACCACTCCGGCCAGGTCACG
>NZ_JBSGFD010000120.1:0-26450 GCF_053603215.1 Kitasatospora sp. NPDC004240
CGGGCCGACCGGGCCGACCGAGGCCCCGGCCGCACCCGCCGCCCCGCGCACACTGCGCGCCGCGCTGGCCCCCGTACGGCTGCGGCTGGCCGCCCTGGTCTGCGTCATGACCGGGAAGATCGCCGTCACCGTCGCCCTGCCCGCCCTGCTCGCGGCGGCGATCGGCGCGGTGCTGGACGGCACCGACGTCCGGGGTCCGGCCACGCTGCTGGCGGCGGTCCTGGCGCTCGGCGCACTCTTCGAGCTCGCCTCCGGCCCGCTCGCCGCCTCCGCCCAGGCCTCCGGCACCCGGCGGCTGCGGATGCTGACGGTCGGCCGGCTGCTCGCGCTCGGGCCGCGTTCCCCGCTCGCCGTCGGCGAGGCGGTGACCCAGGTGGTGCAGTCCGCGCCGCTGGCCGCCGGCCTGCCGGTCCGGGCGGCCGAGTCGGCGGTGTCGCTCGCCGGTTCGGTGGCCGGACTGGTCGCCCTCTGGTGGACGGACTGGCGCTGCGGGCTGACCTTCACCCTGGCGATGCCGCTGACGGTGCTGATCGCCCAGCGCTTCATGGGCGAGGCCGGCCGCGCCCAGGAGCACTACCTCACCGCCCAGGGCCGGCTCGCCGACGGGCTGGTGTCCGCCCTGGGGGGCGTGCGCACCATCCGGGCGTCCGGCACCCTCGCCGCCGAGACCGACCGCGTGCTCGGGCCGCTGCCCGGGCTCTCCGCCGCCGGACACACGATGTGGCGCACCGAACGGGACGTCGTCTGGCGCCTCGGCCTGCTGCTACCGCTCACCGAGGTCCTGGTGCTGGCGGTCGCGGGCCTCGCCGTCGCGGACGGCCGGCTGAGCCCGGCGGCCCTGCTGGCCGTCTCCGGGTACCTGCTGCTCGCCTCCGCCCTGGTCGACCAGATCGACGCGCTCCTCGCCATCGCCCAGTCCCGCGCCGGCGCCCGCCGCCTCGGCGAGGTGCTGCGCCACGAGCCGCCCGTCGGCGGCACCGGGGGCAGGACCCCCTCGGACGGCGCCGTCCGGCTGCGCGGGATCACCGTGCGCCGCGGCGAGGAGACGGTACTGGACCGGCTCGACCTCGACCTCCCGGCCGGCGCCGCGGTCGCCCTGGTCGGCCGCACCGGCGCCGGCAAGACCCTGCTCGCGAGCCTGCTCGGCCGGCTCGCCGACCCCGACGAGGGCGAGATCACCATCGGCGGCGTCCCGGTGCGCGAACTGGAGCTGACCCGGCTGCGCGGCCTCGTCGGGTACGCCTTCGAACGGCCCGAGCTGTACGGGCGGACCGTCCACGAGGCGATCACCGGCGGCCGACCCGGCCTCACCCGCGCGGACGTGGAACGCGCCGCCCGCGCCGCACACGCCGACGGGTTCGTCCGACGGCTCCCGGACGGCTACGACACCCCGCTGGCGCGGGTCCCGATGTCCGGCGGCGAACGCCAACGCCTCGGCCTGGCCCGGGCCCTGGTCAGCCCGGCGACGGTGCACGTCCTGGACGACGCGACCTCGGGCCTGGACACCGCCACCGAGGCCGAGGTCAGCCGCGCCGTCACCGAGCTGCTGGCCGGCCGCACCCGGCTGGTGGTCGCCCACCGGGCCGCCACCGCCGCCCGCTGCGACCTGGTCGCCTGGCTGGACGGCGGCCGGATCCGCGCCCTCGCGCCGCACGCCCGGCTCTGGGCCGACCCGGAGTACCGGGCGGTCTTCGGCGCCGAACCCCCGGGCCCGGAGCCGGCCGTCCCTGCCGTCCCCGCCGTCCCCGCCGTCCCGGCCGCCCCGACCCGCAAGGAGGACCGGTGCCCCGTCGAGCATCGATGACGGCCGGCCTCGGCCTGACCCCGCCCGCGGCCCGCCTGCTGACCGACGGACTGCGCGGCAGCGGCGGCCCGCTGCGTCGGATCGCGGGCTGGTCGGTCCTGGAGGCCGCGCCCGCGCTGGCCTCCGGCTGGGTCACGGCCGCCGCCCTCGACCAGGGCTTCCTGGCCGGCCGGCCGAACGTCGGCCTGGCCTGGATCGCCCTGCTGGCCGGGCTGTTCCTCGCCCGCGCCGCCGCCGAACGCGCCATGTTCACCTCGCTGGCCGAGGTGGTCGAACGGCTGCGGGACACCCTGGTGCGCCGCGTCGTGCACGGCGTCCTGCGGCGGGCCACCACCGCCGGGAGCGGTGGCGGCTCGGCGGCCGTGGCCGGACGGGGTGCCGGCTCGGCGGCCGTCGCCCAGCTGAACGGCCAGGTCGAGACGGTGCGCAGCCTCACCGGGACACTGCTGCGCACCGCCCGTCCGCTCGGGGTCTCGCTGCTGGCGGCCGTCCTCGGGCTGGCCGGGCTCAGCCCGCTGCTGGCCGCCCTGGTGCTGGTGCCGCTGGTCCCGGCGGTGGCCGTGTTCCTCTGGTCGATGCGCCGGCTGACGGCCCGTCGCCGGCTACTGGTGCTCGCCGAGGAGGCCGTCGCCGACCGGGCCGGGGCGGCGCTCGGCGCGGCCCGGGACATCACCGCGCTGGGCGCCGAACGGCACGCCGCCGACACCGTCGGGCGGGAGGCCGCCGAGGCGGCCCGGGCGATGGTCGCGGTCGGGCTGGCGGCCGCGGTCCGGGTGCCCGTCGTCCTGCTCGGCGGCTACCTGCCGCTGCTGCTCCTGCTGCTGGTCGGCCCCCGCCTGGTGGCGGGCGGGTCGGTGAGCGCCGGGGAGGTGGTCGGCGCGGCCACCTACGTGGCGGCCCATCTGCTGCCCGCGCTGCAGATGATGGCGGGCGCGGTGTCCGGGTACTGGAGCCAGCTGGGCGTGGTGCTCCACCGGCTGGCCGAGGCGGCCGCCGTACCCGAGGAACCGGCCGCCACCCCGGCCACTCAGGCCGCCGGGGCAGCCGGGGCCGGGCCGGCCGGGGGCCACCGTACGGACCTGGCGGTGCGGGACCTGGACTTCGCGTACGGCCCGCACGCCGAACCGGTGCTGCGCGGGCTCACCCTGGACGTCCCGGCCGGCGACCACCTCGCCGTCGTGGGCGCCAGCGGCATCGGCAAGTCCACCCTCGCGGGGCTGCTGGCCGGCCTGGTCACCCCGACCGCCGGCACGGTCACCCTCGGCGGGCGGCCGGTGACCGGGCTCGACGAGGCGCTGCGCTGCCGGCTGGTCGCCCTGGTGCCGCAGGAGGCGTACGTGTTCCCCGGCACCGTCGCCGAGAACCTCGGCTACCTCGCCCCGGACGCCACCCCGGCCGCGCTCGCGCGTTCCGCGGAGGCGGTCGGCCTGTCCGGGGTGATCGAGCGCCTGGGTGGCCTCGACGCCCGGCTGAGCGCCCCGGCGGCCGAACTGTCCAGCGGCGAACGCCAGCTGTTCGCGCTGGCCCGGGTGCACGCCTGCGCGGCCCCGGTGGTGATCCTCGACGAGGCGACCTGCCACCTGGACCCGGTCGCCGAGGCGCGGGCCGAGGCCGCCTTCGCCGACCGGGCCGGCACCCTGATCGTCATCGCGCACCGCATCGTGTCCGCCACCCGGGCCCGCCGGGTCCTGCTGCTCGACGGCGAGCGCACCGCCCTGGGCCACCACGGGGAACTCCTCACCCGGTCGCCGCAGTACGCCGAGCTCGTCGGCCACTGGCACGGCGGCGCGCCGGCCGGGCTGCCGACCGGGCTGCCGGTCTGAGCCGTCGTTCGGCCGAGGAGGGCCTCAGTCGGGCGCGGTCGCGTTGGACGTCCCGTCCGGGGTCGCGTCCGGGGTCGCGTCCGGGGTCGCGTCCGGTGCTCCCGTCCGTGTCGGCCGTCCGGGCCGGGCGGACGGGAGCCGGCGGGTGAACAGGAAACTCAGCGCCGTGATGCCGGTGCAGCCGAGCACGGCGGCCTTGAGCCCGGCGATCTGCGCGTCCTGGTAGTGCTGCACCAGCAGCTGCGCCTCCTCCGGCGGGATCTCCGGATGGCCGGCCAGCGCGGCGGCCACGTCGTCCGCCGGAACGAAGGAGAGGCCCGCCTCGACACGGATGCCGACCTGGTCGGCGACCGCCGCCGAGACCCGGGGATCGGAGGTGATCTTGCTGGTCACCGACCCGGCCAGGGCCCCGATCAGGATCGCGCCGATCAGCGCCGTCCCGAGCGAGGAGCCGAGGTTCTGGGCCGTGTACTGCAGGCCGCCGGCCTCGCTGCGGTCCTTCCCCTGCACGCTCGACTGCACCGCGTTGCCCAGCTGGGAGGCGAGCAGCCCCATGCCCAGGCCGAGCAGCGCCATCGAACCGGCGAAGGAGGCGCCCTCCAGCTCCGGCCCGATCGCGCCGATCAGCCAGAGCGTGGCGACCAGCAGCACCAGCAGCCCCACCCGGACGATGGCCCGCGGCGAGGCGATCCGCAGCAGCGGCGTCCCGCACATCGAGGCGACCAGCATGGTCACCGACACCGGCAGCAGCCGCAGCCCGGTCTCGAAGGCGTCCAGCCCCTGGACGACCTGGAGGTAGAGCGGGATCACGAAGAACAGGCCCAGCAGCACCGTGTTCTGGTTGAACAGCGTGGCCAGCCCCGAACGCAGCGGCCCGATCCGGAACAGTCCCAGCGACACCAGCGGGTCCAGGCCGCGCTCCTCCCGGTGCCGCTCGTACGCGTAGAAGACGTACAGCACCAGGCCGCCGAACGCGACGACGAACAGCGTCGGCGCGAAACCCAGCACGGTGAACGGCGGGTTGCGCGGCGCGACCCAGCCCCAGGTGCCGCTCTGCAGCACGGCGAGCACCACCAGGGCCAGGCCCGCCGCGGAGAGCACGGCGCCCAGCACGTCCAGCTTCGGCGGGTGCTCCACCGGCGGCTGCGGCGGCACCCACCGCATCAGCAGCAGGATCGCCACCACCAGCACCACCTCGCCGGCGAACACCAGCCGCCAGGTCAGATAGGTGGTCACCCAGCCGCCCAGCAGCGGACCGACCGCGATCCCCGCGCCGGCCAGACCGCCGACCACCCCGTACGCCACCGCACGGTCCCGGCCGGTGTACGAGCCCGCCACCAGCGCCGCCAGCGCGGGCAGCACCAGCGCCGCGCCCAGCCCCTCGATCACCGACCAGCCGAGCGCCAGCACCCCGACGGTGGGCGCGACCGCGGTCAGGCCGGAACCGACCGCGTACACGGCCAGGCCCACGACGAACGTGCGGCGCCGCCCGTACATGTCGCCGATCTTGCCGCCGGTCAGCATGAAGGCCGCCATCACCAGGGTGTACAGGGTGATGACGGCCTGGATGGCGGTGACCTCGGTGTCGAAGTCCTCGACCAGTTGGCTGATGGAGACGTTCATGACCGACGCGTCGAGCACCATCAGGAACTGGGCGGTCCCGAGCACGATCAGGACCTTCCAGCGGTTCATCGAACCTCCGTCTCTTCCGGGTACGTCTCTTCCGGGTACCGGGTCAGCCGTTGAGGATGTGCGCCTTCTGGGCGGCGAACTCCTCCTCGGTGAGGATGCCCTGCTGCTTGAGCGTGGCGAGTTCCTTGAGCTGGTCGAGCTTGTTCTCCATCGGCACGGGGGCCGCGGCGGGCGGCGGCGGGGCGGCCTGCGGGGGCGCCTGCGCCGGGGGCGGCGGCTGCTCGGCCTCCTCCTGGCGGGCCCAGCGGCCGGCCTGGCGGCGGGAGACACGGTTGGAGACGGCGGTGGCCGTACCGGCGACGACGGCGGTACGGGCCATGCCGCGAATCAGTCCGGGCATGGGTTCCTGCCTAGGGGGTGATGGTGATGGTGATGGTGGTTGCGGGTGTGGAAGTCGGGTGGTGCACGGCTGTCGGGTGGTGGGCGAGGTCTCAGGCGGGCGACTGCTCCGGGTCCAGGCCCTCCAGTGCCTCCAGCGCCTCGATGAGGTCCTGGACGGGCACCCGTCCGCCCGCGATCATGCGGCCACCGGCCCGGCGCAGCGCCGCGGCCAGCGGCTTGGCCCAGAGGTTCTCGTACAGCAGGATCGCGGCCGAGTCACCGGGTTCGAGCAGGCCGCCGGCGTCGGAGAGGTCCTCGTTGCCGATCAGCCCGGAGGAGACGCCCTCGAAGACGGTGAGGTCGAGTTCCCCGTCGCCGTTGACGTCGGCCAGTTCGAGACCGGCCACGGTGCCGTCCTCGCCCTTGGTGATGAACGTCAGGTCGAGGATGCGGATGATGTTGCGGTCGACCAGGTCGAGCAGCAGGGGCATGCCCTCGCCGGTCAGCCTGCTGCCGGGGAAGGAGATGACCAGGTAGTCGATGGGGCCCGGTTCGTCGAGTCCACCGGGGTCACTGGGTTCGTTGCTCACGGGAACTCCTGGGGGTACGGCCGACCCGGTCACGTCGCCGTACTGCGGCACCGGGGGCGGGGGCAGGGGAGGCCGCGCCGCGCGGAACGGGCGGCGAACCGGACTCCTGTGTTCTCCCCTACCAAGCTCCCCCCTCGATCCGCGCCTGTCCACTCGTCCCCGGGGCGCCCTTGGGCCATCCGTGTGACGGGCCGGGGACGCGACGGTGCTCGGGGGCGGTCGGGCGTGCTCGGGTGGTCGGGCGTGGTTGGGCGGGGGTGGTCGGGCGTGGTCGGGCGTGGTCGGGCCGGGGTGCTCAGGGGAGCCGGGCCGGGCCGGTGCGGGAGCGGAAGGTGCGGCGGTAGGTGTCCGGGGGCACGCCGACCGTGCGGTTGAAGTGCCGGCGCAGGGTGGTGGCGGTGCCCATACCGGTGGCCGTGGCGATGGACTCGACGCTGTCGTCGGTGGTCTCCAGCAGCTCCTGGGCGTGCCGGATCCGCTGGGTGTGCAGCCACTGCAGCGGGGTGGTGCCGGTGACGGACCGGAAGTGGCGGCCCAGGTTGCGCGAGCTCATCCGGACCCGGCGGGCCAGGTCCTCCACGGTCAGTGGGTGGTCGAGCCGCTCCAGCACCCAGGGGAACAGGTCGGCGAGCGGGTGGTTGCCGGGCTCCGGCACCGGAGTGGTGACGAACTGGGCCTGTCCGCCGTCCCGGTGCGGCGGGACGACCAGCCGGCGGGCGACCACGTTGGCGGTGGCCGCGCCGCGGTCGAGGCGGACCAGGTGCAGGCACAGGTCCATGGCGGCGGCCTTGCCGGCGGAGGTGAGCACGCCGGTGTCGTCCACGTAGAGGACGTCCGGGTCCACCACCACCCGCGGGTGGCGGGCGGCCAGTTCCTCGGTGTGGGCCCAGTGCGTGGTCGCGCGCCGCCCGTCCAGCAGACCGGCGGCGGCCAGCACGAACGCCCCCGTGCACAGCGAGGCCACCCGCGCGCCCGCCGCGTGGGCGGCGCGCACCGCCTCGACCAGCTCTGCGGGCGGCTCCCGGTCGACATCGGCCCAGCCGGGGACGATCACGGTGTCGGCCCGCGTCAGGTGGTCGAGCCCGTGGTCGGGCTCCAACGTGAACCGGCCGACCCGTACCGCGCCGGGCCCGCAGACCGCCAGGTCGTACCAGGGGCCGGCCACCCCGGCCGGGGCGGAACCGAAGACCTCGTACGCCAGCGACAGTTCGAAGTGCAGCATCCCGTCGGTGACGGCCAGCGCGACTGAGTTCACGTCCGGAATTGTACGGACGCCGTCGTTCCGGACACTCACGGTGGGGTGTGGATCGCGGGCAGGATCGGTGATGTCAGCGAACGGATGGTGACTGACGGACGACAGATGACAAATGACAGATAACCGATATCTGTCAGCAGCTTTCGGCCGACGGATGACAGCCGACAAGGGACGACCGGCAGATCACAGCTGGCGGCTGACGGCTGACGATCGACGGATCACGACCGACAGATCACAGCCAACGAATCACGGATCACAGATCACGGATGACAGAAAACAGATTCTGTCATCCGAATCCCGCCCGACAAACACCACCCACCACCCGACAGACACCGACAACCGTTCACAACCGGGGGAGACACCCATGACGCCCGCACCCACCGCCACCATCGTCGTCTACGGCGCGTACGGCCACACCGGCCGCTTCGTCGTGGACGAGCTCCGCGAGCGCGGTTACACCCCCGCGCTCTCCGGCCGCGACGCCGCCCGACTGGAGGAGCTGGCAGCCTTCCACCCCGACGCCCTCGTCCGCCCGGCGTCGGTCGACGACCCGGCCGCCCTCGACCGCGCGCTCGCCGGCGCCGCCGCCGTGATCAACTGCGCCGGCCCCTTCGCCACCACCGCCGCCCCCGTGATCGAGGCGGCCCTGCGCGCCGGCATCCCCTACGTGGACGTGGCCGCCGAGATCGAGGCCAACCTCGACACCTTCGCCCGCTTCGCCGACCGGGCCCGCGCCGAGGGTGCGGTGATCGTCCCGGCGATGGCCTTCTACGGCGGCCTCGGCGACCTGCTGGCCACCGCCGCGATGGACGGCTGGACGGCGGCCGACGAGGCGCACGTGGCGTACGGGCTGAACGGCTGGCACCCCACCCCCGGCACCCGCGCCGCCGGCGTGATCTCCCGGGAGCGGCGCGGCAACCGGCGACTGCGCTACGTGAACGGGCAGTTGGAGCACCGCGAGGACGCCCCGCCGACCCTGGAGTGGGCCTTCCCCGAGCCGATGGGCCCGCGGGCCGTCATCGGGGAGTTCACCATGGCCGACGTCGTGACCCTCCCCAGCCACCTGGCCGTCCCCGACGTGCACACCTACATGACCGTCGAGGCCGCCCGCGAGGTCACGGCCCCGGACTCCCCCACCCCGGCCGCCACCGACGAGCACGGGCGCTCGGCGCAGACCTTCCTGGTGGACGTCCGCGTCCGCGCCGGCGGCGAGGAGCGCCGCGCCGTGGCGACCGGCCGGGACATCTACGCCGTCACCGCGCCGCTCGCCGTGGAGGCGGTCGAGCGCATCCTCACCGGCCGTACCAGGACCACCGGCGTCGTCTCGGCCGGCGAACTCTTCGACGCGCCCGACTTCCTGAGCGCGCTGTCCCCCCACCTCACCGTCGACCTCGGCCACTGACCCACCGCGCCGGAGCCCCGACGCCGCGCCGGCCCTCCGAACCCCGGACCCCGGAACCCCGAACCCCCGGCTCACTCCTCCCCCGGCGCCCGGTCGGGCCCGCGGTACGGCAGCGTCTGGCTGTACACCACGCTGGTGGTCGTACTGCCGAAGCCGGCCAACTCGTCCATCAGCGTCTCCAGGTGGGCCATCGAGGTCGCGGCCACCTTCAGCGTGTAGCAGTCGTCGCCGGTGGTGCGCAGGCACTCCAGGATCTCCCGGCGCCCGTCGAGCAGCCGGCGCAGCGGTTGGTGGTGGTTGCCCGGGTACTTCAGCCGGACCACGGCGAGCACCGGGTAGCCGACCTTGGCCAGGTCGATCACCGCGTGGTAGCCGGTGATGACGCCCAGCGCCTCCAGTTGCCGGACGCGTTCCGTGGTGGCGGAGGGGCTGAGTTTCACCCGCCGGCCCAGTTCGCTGAGGGAGATCCGCGCCTCCCGTTGCAGTTGGTCAATGATCGCCCAGTCGACGCCGTCGAGATTCACGGCCATGCGGCGATATTACCGACAGATCAACGGCGCCAGGGCGCCATCCCCGGGAGAAGTCCGTTCCGCCGGACGTGATCCCCGGGATAGCCTCGGATCATGCAATTAGGCGTCAACGTACCGAACTTCGGGCCCGGCACCGACCCCGGGGTGCTGCACGAATGGGCGCGGGTGGTGGAAGGCCTGGGCTTCGACCTGCTCATGGTGTCGGACCACGTGGCCGTCACCCCGGACGTGGCCGAGCGGTACCCCGAGCCGTTCTACGAACCGTTCACCACGCTGTCGTGGCTGGCTGGCGTCACCACCAGGGTGCGGCTGGGCACGACCGTCCTCGTGCTGCCGTACCGCCACCCGCTGCTGGTGGCCCGGATGGCGGGCGACCTCGACCGCCTCAGCGGCGGCCGGCTGGTGCTCGGGGTCGGCGTCGGCTGGGCCCGGCAGGAGTTCGAGGCGCTCGGTGTGCCGTTCACCGCCCGCGGCCGGCTGGCCGACGAGCACCTTGCGGCTCTGCGCGATGCCTGGCGCACCGGGGTGGACGGCGGCCCCACGCCAATCCCGCTCTGGGTCGGCGGCAACAGCGAGGCCGCGATCCGGCGGGCCGTCCGGTTCGGCGACGCCTGGTACCCGCTCCGGCCCGGCCTGTCCGACCTGCGCTCGGCCGTGGCGAACCACCGGCTCCCGGGCCTCGCGCCCCGCATCAGCCTGCAGCTGACCACCACACCGGTCACCGGACCCGACCGGCCCGCCGGCGTCGGCAGCCTCGACCAGGTCCTCGACGACCTCGATCAGCTGGACCGGCTCGGCGCCCACACCGTCGTGCTCGACCCGTACCGGGGCGACCCCGAGGAGACCCGTCGACCACACGCCGCCTGGCAGGCCCTCACCACCGTCGCGACCCACCGGAGGACCCCCGCATGATCACCGCCGCCGACGAATCCCTCCTGCGCCGCGCGATCGCCATCGCCGCCCACGCCGTCATCCTCGGCGACGCCCCGTACGGCTCCCTGCTGGCCGCCCCGGACGGGACCGTCCTCGCCGAGGCCCACAACACCGTCCGACGGGACGACGACATCACCGCCCACCCCGAACTCAAGCTCGCCCGCTGGGCCGCTCGCGAACTCGACCCCGCGACCGCCGCCCGTACCACCCTCTACACCAGCTGCCAGCCCTGCGGCATGTGCGCCGGCACCATCCTCCGCTCCGGCCTCGGCCGCGTCGTCCACGCCCTCTCCACCGAACAACTCGTCGCCCTCAACCCCGAGTCCGGCGCCTGGCCGACCCCCGCCCAGGACGGTCCGGCCCTCTACGACGAGGCCCGCACCCCCATCGCGACCTACTACCACCGCTGACCCCGGCCCCGTCCAGAACACCACACCACCTTCCCAGGCTCATCAGAAGACGCCAAAGGCAGCCAAGCGGGCTTCCAAGCTGCCATCAAAGCGGGCAAGTTGGCCCTTACTGACTTCGGCGTTTCAGGGTGATGGTGGTGGCAGGTCCAGTGAGAGGCCGGTCCCGGCGAGGAAGCCGTCGAGGATGTCGGGGCGGTACTGGAGCCGTTTGAGCCGGTTGCGGACGAGGGCTTCGAGACGGTCGACGGCGACCGAGGAGAGGTTGGCCAGGCTGTGCTTGACGTGCGCCCAGAGCCACTCCACGGGGTTCAGGTCCGGCGCGTAGGCGGGCAGGATGTATACGGTCAGCCAGTTCCTGGCAGCGACCAACTCGCGCATCACGTGGGAGACATGGGTGTTCAGCCGATCCCAGACCAGCACGATCGGCGCCTTCACCAGATGGTGGATGCCGTCGATCAGGCCGATGTAGTCGCGCTCGGACAGGCTCCGCCGCTCGCCCTTGCGACCGGTGTGGCGCCGGATGCGGTGGGACAGCCTGGTCCGGGAGCCCGGCCGCACGGCGATCAGCCCAGCGACCGAGACACGTCCGGAGCGGCTGCCGGAGACCCTCACGACCGGGGTGATGCCCCGCCGTCCCCAGGTGCGTCCACGGGGCGGCCTGCGCGTGAAGCCTGCCTCGTCTTCGAAGCAGACCCACCCGTCGCAGTCCGCCCGGGCTCTTTTACCTCCGCCCAGGTCACCTCCGTCCACGTGGTGACGGCCTGCTCGTCACGTTCCGCGGCCCGCCTCGCGGGCATCTGCGGAGTGAAGCCGAGCCTGTGCATCAGCCGTGTAGCGCCCGAGACGCTGTACGAGACGTGGAACTTCCGCCCGATCAGCGTGGCCACCCGCGAAGCGGTCCACACCTGGTCCTCCACCCAGCCGTGCGCGGCCGGGCCCTGGTCCAGATACGCGGCGAGCTTCTCCAGGCAGCGCGGGGACAGGCGGCACCGCGACCCACCCGGGCCACGTGACGCCAGCGCCTCGACCCCGCCCTCTCGCCACAACTGGTGCCATTGGTAAGCCGACTTCCCACTCACCCGCAGGCGCCGGGCCACCTCCAGCAGCTCGGCCGCCTGCATCCGCACCGTCTCCTGGCGCAGCCGTCCTGAAGCGGTCAGCCCGCCCCCATCCGCGTATCTCACACACCATCGGATACAGCCACCACACCGAGCTCGTCAGGCAAACCGGGACAGTTCACCCTGGCGCGCCGAAGTCAGTAGCCCGCCCCAGACGGATGACTCACGCCCTTTCGCCGAGAGGCTAGCCAAGTCCGATCGAGGACTCTGGCCGCCGGAACATAAGCAATCAACTCCCAACTATGGAGAGCCATCACAGCTGCCTCCACTTCCCTCTCCCGCAAGCCACGTGGAGGGCTCTCTGCCTCGCCGTCCTGACATCGATCAACCGCACGGTCCACATCAAGCGCTTCTGGGGTCAATGCCTGGAACCCAGGGGCCAGCCTTCGCGCGACGCGCCCGCGACGGTTCAGCCGTGGCGTTCCGTCAGCTGTCGCGACGAGCATCTACGTGAAGCCGCCATGGGCGGCCATGGGCCCACGGACGCCTGCTCACGCCCCTGCCACTGTTTCACCGACGCGAGTTCGCCACTTCAGGCGACCCACGCAGCGAACCCGCTCGCACCACAGGCGCCACCCAGGCTGCCGCGCCGGATAACCGATTGCAAACACTCGATAAAATCCGACCAGGGGGTCGCATTCACTGGATTCGGGGTGGATGATGATATCAGGCTTAATCTCCCCTTGGGGGTGAGGTCATGGGGATATTGCATCACCGAGAAGATTTAGCCGGAAAATCTTCAGATGGAAATTCTGGAGATGCCAAATCATCGCCTGGCGATAAGTTTATTTTCTTGCGTCACAGATCAGCCTGGCGCGCCCACGCATTCGCACGTATCGACTACCTGAGATCGCAACTCGAGTTTGAGAAGTGCCGCGATCAGGATTGCCCCGAAGTTGCGCTAATAAATGGGGCAAACGGACTGCTTTCGGAAGCCGAGAGAGCCCTCAGGAGTATTTGGCCGTGGTCATCTGCCTCCGGCTGGGCAACCGAACGGGCGTGGGCAAATATTCACGCCGCAGAAGTGACACTCATGCAGCTCGCCGATGACTCCAGCATCGCGAGCCGCGGACTCCATTTGAGTGCCCTGCTTCCGTACGTCGAGCCCGAAAATGGCCAACGGCGGCGAGTTGCAAAACTATGCCGCAGGATAATGTCTGGCGAGAATCTGAGCCCACAGGATCGCCAGGTGATGCTCAGCTCCCTCAGGGAAGCTTACCGGAATCGAGATAAAGAATTTGCGCGAATGAGGAACATTCGAAATGCACTCTTCATTTCGACCGTCCTCACCTCCCTAATGCTGGCGGCTCTGACGATCATCCTGTACCTCGAACTTATTCCTGCCTTAAACCTCTGCTTTACGGGACCCGACGGAGATATCTGCGCCTCCAGCCATAACTTCTCGACACACTCTGCAGCCACCGATGTCCTGCTAATTGAAATATCTGGCGTATTGGGTGCGGCAATTACTGCAATCGCATCACTGCATAGCATTCGGCCAACTAGTGCACCATATAGAATCCAGCTCGCCTCGGCCACTCTAAAGATCCCGGCAGGGGCACTTTCTGCACTGGTCGGAATCATGCTCATACGAGGTGAATTTGTGCCCGGATTGACCGATCTGGACACCCCCCCTCAAATACTCGCCTGGGCCGTAACCTTCGGCGCCGCCCAGCATCTCGTCACTCGCATTGTTGATGCACGAGCGAGGGAGACCCTCCCCGCTTCCGAGAGAGAGGAGCGTCGGCATCTCAACAGGCGCGAGCGAGGTTAAGGCGCCATCGGAACTTTTACCATTGTCGACTAGCCTGGCCTGCGGTTAAATCATGACGCCGCCCCCGAACCTCCAGTTACAATTCGCACGACCGGGCCAACGTCAACGCATGGTTGACGACCAGCGGGCTGGTTAGCGGGCGGCGCAGTACCCCGCCGCTGACCAGTCGGCACTTGATCAGGAGCCACCGACATCTCAGCCCCCTACGAGGTTCTCCACGAGAGCGCCGTCAGCCGACGGGCTAACACTTTCAAGGAGGAGCTGGCCACCGCACCACGGCCGCGGTCCAGCGTTGCACGGACGCCAGCCTCACCCCGTCACCGACGCCGCCAACGGTCGCCATCGACTTTCGCACCCCGATGGACGGCGCCGTCTCGCTGCGTCTCAACCAGTCCGACACCGACTGGCCCCCTCTGGAGGATCAGGTGGACCGCGTCCTGACCAAACTCGTGACGACCGACTAACCCGCGCCACCGGCCCCCTGGTGCGACCGGCCGCCGGACGCCACAATGCGCCCATGCGGAAACGGCTCCCCCTCGGCCCGCCCCGGCTCGGCCTGCGGGCTCGCCGCCCGCCCGGGCTCGGCCCGTACGCGGTCGGCCTGCTGGTGATCGCCGCGGCGGCCGGGTGCGGTGGACCGCCCGAAGGCCCCGCCCCCACGGCACCCGTCGCCGCGGCACCGTCGACACCGGCCACCTTCGACCCGCTGGCGGACTGCGTCCTGAGCATCACGCCGTGGCTGCAGACGTACGTCGACGGCGGTACGGATCTCGGCGACTACCAGGAGATGGGCCTCTCCAGCGCCCAGGGCGGAGCGCTGCGCGAACTCCAGCGGCAGGCCAAGGCCCTCAGGGCGCAGGGCCCGCTGCCCTCGGGCTGGGTCGCCACCGAGGTCCGGCGGGCCTGCGAGGCGATCCTCGCCGCCCGGGCCGGCCAGACCAGCAGACCGACGGGCTGGCCCTGAGCACTCCCCGCCGCTACCCGAGGTCCACCGGCCGGCCCTGAGGGCTCCCCGCCGCTACCCGATGTACGGCGCCGGATCGTCGAGGAACCCGCGGTCCAGCCGCAGCCGGGTCGTGGGCGCGATGTCCAGCCGCCCGAGCTCCGACCGCGACACCCACCGCACCTCCAGGGACTCCGAGCTCGCCCGTAGTTCCCCGCCCACCGGCCGCGCCCGCAGCGTCAGCGAGAACTCCTGCCGCACCTCGCCGTCCGGGTACGCGATCACATGGCCCGGGTCGCTGTAGACCCCGACCAGGCCCACCACCCGCACCCGGATCCCGGTCTCCTCCTCGACCTCCCGCACGGCCGCCCCGGAGACGCTCTCCCCGATCTCCTGCACCCCGCCAGGCATCCCCCACCGCCCGTTGTCGGAGCGCCGTTCCAGCAGTACCTCGCCGCGCCCGTTCACCACGAACACGGTCACGGCCGGCACGATCCGCTGCGCCACCGGCGCCTGCGGATCGTCGAAGTAGTCCCGTCGCCCCACGCCCGCCCCTTCCTCCGCTCCGCCTCGACGGGAGGGAGGCTATCCGGCGTGCGCGTACGCCTCCGCCGACGGCTGCCGCGGCGCGCCGTGGAACACCTGCCGCACGTGCCACTGCCGGTGCCGCTCCGCCACCGGCGCCAGCCCGGGCTGCGGCCCGATCACCGGCCGCCCGGCGAGCGCGAGCACGTACTGCCGGCTGGCCTCGCTGCGGCCGACGAAGCGTTGGGAGACGAGGATCCGGCGGTCCTCCCCCAGGCCCAGCACCCCCTTGTCGAACAGTTTGTGGTGCAGCGAGCAGAGGCACAGGCCGTTGTCGACCTCGTCCGGCCCGTCGTGCGACCACCAGCGCACGTGCGCCGCCTCCAGCCCCACCGCGCTCGCCCCGAGCGCGCCGTCGTAGCCGCAGAACGCGCACTGGAACTCGTAGGCGGTGAGTATGAGTTCACGCATCCGCCGGTCGCGCTGCCGCCGCGTGGCGCCGTCCTCGGCGGGTGCCACGGCGGTCCCGGCCGCGGCCGGGTCGAGGCCGACCGCCTCGCACAGGTCGACGTGCAGGGACGCCGGGAAGTGGGTGTCCAGCAGCACCCGCACCAACCGCCCCAGCAGCGCCGGTTCCTCGGCGAGCGCCTCCCGCAGCCCGCCGGCCAGTCGCCCGGTGGCGCCGCTCGACCGCAGCACGCCCACCCCGCTGCCGGGACTCCCCGGCCCCAGGTCGGTCCTGACCTCCCACACGCCGTCACTGACCAGGTGGTGGAACGGGTACGCCGGCGTCGTCGGATGCGACGGCCCGTACTCCACGAGCAGCCGCTTCAGCTCCTCCTCCACCACGCTGTACCGCAACTCGCCCTCGGCGTCCCGCTGGTAGCTCCCGAGCGCGTACAGCAGCAACAGCGGCTTGTGCGGAGCCCGCATCTCCCGGCTCGTCCACCGCCGCAACCCCGCCACCCGCTCCACCCACTCCACGCCGGCCACCCTAGCCCCGACCCCCGACAACGGGCCGAGCCGCCGACCTCACCCCACCGCCCGGAAGGCCCCGGCGATCTCCGCCCGCGTCCGGCCCTGCGCGAGCAGGACGTGGAGCAACAGGCGGGCCTTGTACGGGTCGAGGTGGCCGGCGGGGATCAGGCCGCGGCCGAGAAGGTCCTGCTCGGAGCCGGGGAAGGCGTAAGTGGCTTCCAGGACGGGCCCGTTGCCGATCCGGCTGGCGAGGATGACGGGGATCCGGGCGGCGGCCCGCTCCAGGGTTGCCACGAAGTGCCACGGGACGTGCCCGGCCCCGAAGGCGGCGAGGACGAGGCCGTCGCACGCCCCGGCCATCGCCGCGAGGAGGGTGCCGTCGTCGCCGAGCGTCGCGGTGTAGAGGCCGACCCGCGGACCCGGCCCGACCGGCGGGCCGGGGAAGGTCGTACGAGGGGCCGGCGGGTGGTGGAGGCGGACCCGGTTCTCGTCGAGGCGCCCCAGCGGTCCGCTCGCCGGTGAGGCGAACGCGGCCGGCGAGGTGGTGTGGGTCTTGCGTACCGTACGGGCCGCGTGGATCTCGTCGCCGAGAACCACCACCGCCCCCGCGCCGCTCAGGGCCGGGTCGGCGGCGGCGATGACGGCGGCGTGGAGGTTCGCCGGACCGTCCGCGCCCGGCAGGGTGGGATTGCGCATCGCACCGGTGACGACGATCGGCCGGTCGCCCGGATGCAGCAGGTCGAGGAGGAAGGCGGTCTCCTCGATGGTGTCGGTGCCCTGGGTGATCACCACCCCGTCGCAGCCGTCCCGGAACGCGCCGGCGACGGCGGAGGCGAGCGCGCCGAGGTCGTCGAACCCGAGCGAGGCGCCGGGCAGACGCCGGAAGTCGTGGACCCGGAGGTCGACGTCCAGGGTCCGCAGGGCCGGGACGGCGTCGAGCAACTCCTGCGCCGACAGGGCGGGTACGACGCCGCCGGTGGCCGGATCGGTGGTCATGGCGATGGTCCCGCCGAGGGAGAACACCGCGACCGTCCGCCTGCTCGATCCGCCCACCGTCATCGACCCCTTCGCCGCCTTCTCCCAGCAGTGCGACCGCACCCCGGGCAATCTACCCTCGCCACCCGTACCCCCCGACTTCCTCCGCCCCCCTCTCCCTCCCCCCTCTCCACGACACGCGGGCAGGAACGTCCCTGCGGCCCGTCCCGCCCAGGCCGCGCTGCAATGGCCGGGCGTAGCCGACCGTCGAAGGGGTTGTCAGGTGGAAGCGAGGACCACGCGGTCCGGTCCGGTCCAGGTGCTGGACGTCTCGGGGCCCGCCTACCGTCGCGCGTTCGAGCTGTTCCTCGCCGGTACGGACGAGAAACCGCTCACCCATGCCCGGCTGGACGAGGTCGTCGCCGGGCTGGAGCACCGCCGGGTGCTGCTCGACGTGGGGGCCGGCGAGGGCCGCACCACCGCGTTCCTGGGGCGGCACTTCGAGCGCACGGTGGCGGTGGAACCCAGCGCGGCGATGCGCGAGAAGCTGGGCGCGGCCTGCCCCGGGGCCCTCGTCCTGCCCGAGCCGATCGACCGGGCGCAGCCGCCCGAGCCGGCCGACCTGGTGCACCTCTCCCACGTGCTGTACTACGTGCCGCCCGGGGACTGGCTGAGCACGGTCCGCCGGGTGCTGGGCTGGGCGGCGCCGGGCGGCACGCTGCTGGTGGTCCTGCAGAACCCGGAGAGCCCGTGCATGCGGATGGCCGCGCACTTCACCGGTGTCCGCTACGACCTGCGGCCGTTGCTGGACGCGCTGCGCGCACGCGAGCCCGACCACGCGTACGCGCTGGAGACGCTCGACCTGCGGTACCGGACGGACGACCTGGACGAGGCGGTGGACGTCGCCGAGTTCATGGTCAACGTGGCCGAGCTGGCCACCATGGACCCGCTGCCGGACCGCGGCGACCTGGCCGCGTACGTCCGGCGGCACTTCACCCGCCCGGACGGCGGCTACGCGATCGGCCACACCCAGGACATGCTGACGGTCCGTCGCAGCCCCACCACTGTGTGACGCCACCGGATCTGACGCCCGGCCCGGTGTCGGGTCCGGGTCAAATTCCAGTGCGCTCCGGAGGGTGCCCGGCGTAGGGTTCGCCGCCATGGATCTTTCTACGCCGGGCACGGCCCGGATCGACGGCCGGACGCTGGCGGCGGCCTCGACCACCGTGGTGCTCTGGGCCTCCGCGTTCGTCTCGATCCGCAGCACCGGACCGCACTTCGGGCCCGGGGCCATGGCGCTCGGCCGACTGCTGGTGGGCTCGGTGGCGCTGCTGGCACTGCTGCTCTACCGAAGGGAAGGGCTGCCCCCGCGCTCGGCGTGGCCCGGGATAGCCGGCTCCGGCGTGCTCTGGTTCGGGCTGTACATGGTCGCCCTGAACTGGGGCGAGCAGCAGGTCGACGCGGGCACCGCGGCCATGCTGGTCGGCATCGGGCCGGTGCTGATCGCCCTGCTGGGCGGCTGGCTGCTGGACGAGGGCTTCCCGTCCAAGCTGCTGGCCGGGATGGCGGTCTCGCTGTCCGGGGCGGTCGTGGTGGGCCTCTCCATGTCGGGCGGGGGCGGCAGCTCCCTGCTCGGCATCGCCCTGTGCCTGCTCTCCGCCGTGGCGTACGCGGGCGGCGTGGTGATCCAGAAGCCGGCGCTGCGGACCGCGTCCCCGCTCCAGGCGACCACCTTCGGCTGCCTGATCGGCGCGGCCGCCTGTCTGCCGTTCACCCCGCAGCTGATCTCCGACGTGTCGTCCGCCCCGCTCTCCGCGACCCTCAACGTGGTCTACCTCGGCCTGTTCCCGACCGCCCTGGCGTTCACCACCTGGGCGTACGCGATCTCCCGCACCACTGCCGGCCGCATGGGCGCCACCACCTACTCGGTCCCGGCGCTGGTCGTCCTGATGGCCTGGGTCCTCCTCGGCGAGACCCCCGCCCTCCTCACCCTCCTCGGCGGCGCCCTCTGCCTCGCCGGCGTCGCCGTCTCCCGCCGCACCTGAACCCGGCCACCCACAGCGAAGGGACCGTGACCGATGGCCGGATCACCCACGGCACCGCTCGTCGAACGAGTGGACCGGACCACCCTGCTCTCCCTCGCGGCCGACGTCCGCGCCGTCTACGCCGGGGCCTTCGGCCGACCCCCGTGGAACGAACCCGCCCACCTGGCCGACGACTACGTGGACCGCCTGCGCCGGGACGTCGACCGTCCGGGGTTCACCGCGGCCGTCGCCCGTCGCCCCGACGGCCGCCTCGCCGGCTTCGCCACGGCCTGGACCACCCCGGACCCCTTCCCCACCGAGGGCTCCTACCGCCACGCCCGCGAAGGCCTCGGCGACCACCGCGTCCACCAGCTGCTCGGCGGGGCCCTGAAGATCGACGAACTCGCCGTCCACCCCGACCACGCCGGCCAGGGCCTCGGCACCGCCCTGCTGAACGCCACGACCGAGGCGGCGCCCGACGGCCGCAGCTGGCTCTTCACCGTGGCCGCCGACGGCGGCCCCCTCCCCTTCTACCTCCGCCACGGCTGGACCCCCATCACCCACCCGGCCCCCACCGCCGCCGGCCTCCTCGTCATGCTGGGCCCCCACCACCCGGGGGCACCCCTCACCCCGAACGTACTTTCAACGGCGTGACCGGCAGGGCGGGCGCGTCCCGCCAGGCACCGGCGTAGCCGTGGACGTGGCCGAAGCGGGTGCCGGTCTGCCAGTCGGTGCGGGCCTGGGTGATCTCGTCGTTGGTGCGGCCGATGAAGTTCCACCACACACCACGATTCCGCCTATTCGTCCCAGGTCGATCCCGAAGGAAGCGCGAGCGTGGTATGCGCTTCCTCCAGGACACGTCGGGTCTCATCGCCTACCAAAGGCCCATCCAGCCCCTTCCTCGGTCGCTCTTGAGCTCGACCTGGCTACCACGAAGTGACCTACCGGCACATTTCCAGCGAAATATGACGGACGGTCACTCCGAGGTCATGATGAGCGACCAACGCGGAGCCGCTCCCGCCTGAACATGGCACGGCCATGCCGCCATTCAGGACGAGTGCTTCGCGTGCCGAGAGCTTCCGGCCCCAGTCCGGAAGCAGGAGAGGAGTGATGGTGGACGACGACCTCCTGATCGCCGTCGAGGAGTTGGGCGCGGTGCACGACCGGTACGACAGTCTCCGGTCGGACAACGCCGGCTCCAGCGGCGATGCTCCGTGGCCGGGAGGCGACGGGAATCTGCACGAGAGCGAGTGAGTGAGCCGGCCGGTGGGCGAGCCCGTGGTCGGGCGCCCACCGGCCGGTCCGGTGTGGTGATCGAGTTCAGGGGAGGTTCGGGTGGAGCACGAGTTGATCAGGGCCGTGGAGTCGGCTCTGGGTTGGACGGGGCCGGAGCGGATCGGTGAGCAGTTCGCCCGGGGACACACGGGGGCGGGGGACCTTCCGGGGCGGCTGCTCACCCCGCACCGGCTGCTCGATCTGGTGATGCGGCGCAGCCTGGCCCGGCCGCAGTTCCGGGTGTTCCAGCGTGGCGTGGAGGTCCATCCGGCGGTCTACTTCACGGACAGTGTCAGCCCCCGGGGCCAGAGCATCTCCATGGTCAACATGAACGCCCTGGGTCGACTGCTCGACGAGGGTGCGACGGTGATCCTCGACCAGGCGAACGTCGCGGATCCGACGCTGGAGGTGGCGTGCCGGGCGTTGCAGTGGTGGAGCCGGGAACGGGTCCAGGTGAACGTCTACTGGACCACCGGCGAGGCGGAGGGGTTCCCGCTGCACTGGGACGACCACGATGTGATCGTGGTCCAGCTGGCGGGCGAGAAGGGCTGGGAGGTCCGTGGTACCTCCCGCACCGCGCCGATGTACCGGGACGCCGATCCGAACTCCACGCCGAGCGAGGACGTGATCTGGTCGGGGCTGCTTCGTGCCGGCGAGGCGATGCACATCCCGCGCGGCCACTGGCACCGGGCGACCCGTGTCGGTCACGGGGACGCCGGTCACTCGCTGCACGTCACGTTCGGCATCACCAAACGCACGGGGGCCAGCTGGATGGCCTGGCTCGGCGACTGGTGCCGCGAGAAGGAGGTCTTCCGGCACGATCTCGACCGTGCTCCGGGTGCCGACGCCGGCCGGTTGCTCGCCGCCGCTCGGGAACTGCTGGAGTCGCGGCCTCCGGTCGCGTTCCTCGGCGACTACGAGCGGACCGCCGGCCCGGCACGGCAGGTGCCGCACCTGAGCGTACTCGGGCCGCTCTCCGGCACGGTCTGCACGACGAACTTCCGCCCGGAGATCCGCTCGGGTGCCAGTGCGGTGACGGTTACCGCGGCCGGCCTGCGCCTCAGCTTCGCCGCAAAGGCGGAACCCGCGCTGCGACTGCTGCTCAGCGGGCACCCCGTGGTCCTGGCGGAAGCCGAGGCCGCTGTCGGCACCGAGGTGCATGCGGTGGCCGACCTGCTGGTGAAGGAGGGCTTGTGCGCGCCGCTGACCGACGAGTTGTACTCGGGCTACACCGGTCTCGTCACCAACGCCACATCCTGACGGCAGCGTTGGATCACGGTGTGACCGCGGTCGACACCGCGTTCAACTATCTGGGCTTCGGCTCTCACACGACGCTCGCCGAGGTCGGCGGGGACCTGCTGCCGAGCCTCACGGTCTCCACCAAGGTCGGCTATTTCCCCGCCTCGGGTGGCCGAGCCCGTCACAGCCTCGATCCGGAGGATCTTCACGCTGCGGTGATGAGGACCAACCGTGAGCTGGGCCGTGTGCCGGACGTCGTGTTCCTGCACAACCCGGAAGCCTCGCTCGCGACCGGGGGACGGGGAGGGGAGCAGTTGGCCGCCGCCTGCGGCGTGCTGGCCGAGGCCGCAGTGGCCGGGTGGTGCGGGGCGTGGGGCATCGCGTCATGGAACCCCCACGCCGTGGCCGCGGTTGCCGGCTCACTTCCGGTCGCTCCGGAGGTCCTGATGATCCGGTCCGGGCTGCTCGTCGGCCACGAGGTCCTGACGACCGGCGAGACCCTCGCGCGGAGGTGGGATGTGCCGCCCGAACGCCGTTGGGGCATGAGTCCGTTCGGCGGGGATCTCGTCAAACCGCCCTGGCGCAGGAGCGATCCACGTCTCTTCCTGATGGATGCCACTGGCGAGTCGACACCGGTGCAGGCGGCTTTCCGAGTCGCGTTCGAGCTGCCGTCGGTGGGCGCGGTCGCCGTCGGCACCGACCTGCCGGATCACCTACGCGAGCTGGTCGACGCCACCGAGCTGGCGGCCGACACCGAGCTCATCGACAGGTATCGGCGTCTTCTGGCTGAGAGGGCCGCCCGTCACACCTGCTGAAGCAGGCTGATCAACTGCTCGGCCTCGACTCGGGCCGGTGGCACCCGGGGGTCGTCCGGGTGGGCGTGCGGCCCGGCGATCTTCGCCAGCACGAAAAGGCGCATCACCATTCCGTCCCGGCTCTCGAGGTCTGCCCGGCGCTCGCGTCGAACGCGGTCCGCGAGCGCCGGGACGGCGAGGGAGGCGGCCAGCAGTGACGCGGAGTCGAGGCCGCGCGGTGCCATCCCCCAGTCCTCCCAGTCGAACAGGCAGAACTCGGGGACGGTGACGTTCGCCCAGTTCAGATCTGCGTGCGCCGGACACCATGAGACCACCTGGGTGTTCATCGCCTGCGGGAAGGCGGTTCTGATCACGTGGTCGACCAGCCGCTGGGTGATCAGCTCGGTGTCCGGTGTCGCCACCCTGACCGTGGACTGGACGGCAAGCGCGTCCAGGGAGTCGTTCAAGGCCTCCCACCAGCCGGCCGGAAGCCCGGGGTCATCCGCGAGGACGGCCCTGCCAACCGGACTGCCTGGAAGGACGGACGTCTCGTCCGCCCGCCAGATCGCCCCGTCGCCCGAGTCCTGCCACGCAACCGAGCCCAACCAGCGAGGCATCGCCACACCGGTCACAGCGGCTGCGGTTTCGGTGCCGCCCCAGCCCTGCTCTCGTGCCCGCGACCACGGGCGACGCTCGATGCGGACCCAGGTGTCCCGGTCGGTGCGCGCTCCGATCGACCGGCGTTTGCGGACGATGCCGGTCCGGTCGAGTGCCACACCCAGGCGCTGCTCGACCCGTTCGAGGACGTGGTCGGCCGGCTCCTTCCGGAGGTCCATCGAGCGACCATCTGCTACGGAGAGCGTCATGGTGGTGACGGTAGCAGGCCGACGCGAGGCGGCATCGCGGTCCACGCTGCGGCCGATTATCTTCGGTGGGCCGCGAGTTCTGCGATGGCGCGGAGCACCGCCTGCGGGTCGCGCAAGCTGTCGAGGACGCGGTCCGCCCCGGCTTCGGCGAGCTGGTCGGCCGACGTGGTACCGGAGGCAACAGCGATCACGCCGGCTCCCCCCTCCGCCCCGGTCCGCACGTCTTCGAGCGAATCCCCGATGATGACCGTGCTCGACCGGTCGAAGGGCGTCCCGTAGCGGGCTGCGGCGCGGCACTGGGCCACATCCACCAGGGCCGGGCGGTGGGAGTCGTCGGAGGCGAAACCGCCAAGGGTCAGATCGACGTACCGATCCAGGCCGAAGGCGCGGAGCTTGATCTCGGCGCTCTGTTGCAGATTGCCGGTGACCACCGTGGGCACGAGGTCTGGGTGGGCATCTACTGCTGCGAGCGCGGCGGTGGCACCGGGCATGAGCCGGCCGTCGGAGCGTAGTTGCTCGGTCCTGGCGGCAAGGAGCTCGGGCAGCAGCGCGACGATCTGCCCGGCGAACGGCTCGGTGTCCCGGCGGTCGACGTCGTTGGCCGCAAGCAGCTCCCGTACGGCCAGGGGCATCGTGCGGCCGGTGCCCCGCTCTGGGAGCTTCGTCGCGTCGCGGCCGACGACCTCGCGGAACGCCTCACGATAGACGGCGCGGTCGGTCTCACCGACGTACACCAGGGTGCGGTCGATGTCCCACAGAACGAGCACGGTGCCGGTCACGGTCACGACTCCTTGGCCGTCATCACTTGTCGTGCTCGTTCTATCAGCTCATCCGACCGCTGGTCGGGGATGGCTCGGAGGTGCTCCACGGTCTGAACCAGGTGCTCGTTCAGCCTGGCCGACCGGACGCTCGCCGCGAGGGTGAGCGCGGCGTCTACGGCTGTGAAGCCTCCGTCCCGGTCCCCGGCGAGAAGGTGTGCGGAGGCCGCCCGCGAGGCGAAGAGCGCCCGTGTCCGAAGATCGGTTGGGTTCAGGGTGGAGGCGGCCTGCTCGAAATGTTCTGCAGCAGTCCTGTGCTCGCCGAGTTGGAGGTGGCAACTCGCGGTCTGGCCGAGGATCTCCCCGCGATTCATCCAGTAGAGCCAGCCCGGATCATGCTCGGCCTGGCCGAGCTGGGCCAGCTCGGCAGCCCGCCCGAGTGTGCGCAGACATGCCTGGCGTTCCCTGAGTTTGGCGTGCCCGCGTGCTTGGCGGGTCAGGAGCATGGCCTCCAGCTGCGAGGAGCCGAGGGTACGGACCTTATCCCTGGCGGCCTGCATCGCGGTCACGGCGTCCCGAGGGTTGCCGACCGAGTAACTCTGGATGGCCAGATAGGACAGAGTGCCGGCGCCGTAGCGGGGATCGCCGGAGGCATGGGCGGCCCGTAACGCCGCCAAAAGGGCTCGTTGGGCCAGCTCGTGGTGCCCGGCGTCGAAGTGGAACCACCCGAGCTGGGTGGCGGTGTCGGCGGCGATACCGGCCAAGCGCCGTCCGGTCTCCTCGTTGTAACCGGCCGACTTCAACGTCTCATAGAGGAGGTTGAGATGGGCGCGTGCCAGGCTGACGACCATGCCGCTGCCGGAACTCGCGTCCATGGTGCGCAGGCTGTCGATCGTCCCCTGGAAACTCTCGACGAGCCCCGGTGTCACCTGCGCACCGCCGAGTGCACGTTCGAGGGGTTCGGCCGCGGCGATCCCCCACTGATGGAAGTAGGTAGAGAGAGCGGTCCCGGCGAGGAGCAGGAATCGGCGGCGGTTCGGACGCATGGCGGCGGGCTCCCCTCGCATCGCGTCGTGCAGTGCCGCCACCATACGGCGTGCCGTCCACGGCCCGGCCGTGCCGTCATGAGCCGGGAGTGAACTGCCGTCTCCCTTCGGGACAGGTGGGGTGGCAATCACGCGTAGCGGAAACCTCACCAGGTCGGCCGGGGCGCCTACGGAGTCAAGGTACTCGACGATCCGGTCGATGTGGGTCAGCTGCACCCGTCCCGCCTCCAGCCGGGACAGGTAGCCCTGCGTCAGACCGGTGATCCCGGCCAGATCGTCCTGGCGAAGCGGAACGATCTCCCGCAGGCGTTTGCTCAGCCTGCCGAAGTCCAGCTCGGCGACGCTGTCACGCACCATCACGTCGCGCCACACCCATGCCGGAACGGCCTCGGGGGTCGATTCGGCAACCGTACGCGCGCAAGGACCGCACACGCTGCCGCTGTCGTTGTACCGGCTGAGTGTGCATCCGCAGCGTTCACACCGCCGTGCTCCCACGGGCGCCCCTCCCGTCCGCAGGAGGCTGCCGGCCTCCCGCAGGCGACCGCCCGTGGTCATATTTCAATGTGAATATGACCAGACGCATGGTCGCCGTTGAACACTCTCAGACACCTTACAGCGACAGGAAGTTACCCAGGATGGAAACCGATCCCGTTCATTGGCGGGACCAGGAAGCCTGATCACCGTACGCCCCCGAGGCATACTTCACCAGGTCAGCGCACCCGCCCCCGGGCCTTCAGGGGGGTGGCCGGGAGGGTGGGGGCGTCGAGGCGGGGGCCGGCGTAGCCGTGGACCTCGCCGAACCTCGAACCCTGCTCCCAGTCGGTGCGGGCCTGGGCGATCTCCTCGCCGGTACGGCCGATGAAGTTCCACCACATGACGAGCTTCTCCTCGAAGGGTTCGCCGCCGAGCAGCAGGACCGAGGCGTCCGTCCGTGCCCGCAGGGGCAGCTCGGGGCGACCGGTGCCGAGGTAGAGCATGGAGCCGGGTTCGACGGGGACGCCGTCGACGTCGAGGCTGCCGGAGATGGCCAGCACCGCGTACTCGAAGTCCCGTTCCAGCGGCAGCTTGAGTTCGGTGCCTTCGGTGAGGGCGAGGTCGGCGCCGGTGAGGGGGGTGTACGTCGACCCCGGGGAGCGGGTGCCGGCGAGGTCGCCGAGGATGACGGTGGCGTGCAGGCCGGGGGCGGTGACGGTGGGCAGCTCGGCGTGGTGCTCGAAGGCCGGCTCGCGGTGCCGCTGGGCGTCGGGGAGGGCGACCCACAGCTGGGCGCCGTGCAGGTAGCGGGCGTGCGGGCGCGGGGACTCCTCGGAGTGCGAGATCGCCCGGCCCGAGGTCATCAGGCCCAGCTCGTACGGGCGCACGGTCTGCAGGCTGC